>JAFUTR010000040.1 GCA_017477845.1 Bacilli bacterium | reverse complement strand
ATTCTATTACATTTCATAATAAATATTTGTGCATTACCATATTGCTTCACTACTAATACTTCTTATCCAATAATAAGTTTGTATATTATATTACCAGTATATTTATTACTTGGAGTTTATAGCATATATATTATAAGAAAGGGTAAGTAAAAGTATTCGCAATAGGTTGCTAGTCCGAACAGATGACAGACTGAAAAGTCTGTTTTTTTATGCAATAAATTTAAAGAAAGGAGGTATTTATATGAATGAGAATACAATAAAAATAATAGGAAATGAAATGGTTAAATATTTAAATAACTTTCAGATGTCTAAATTAAACGAAGTATTATATAAGACAATTGATTTAGATTATTCTGATAACATTTCTAATATAGATTATTTAGAAAGATTTTTAAGTGCAAAGAAATTAGAAGGTATATCTAATAAAACATTAGTTAATTATAAAAGGTATATATTAAAGATGTATGATTCAGTCAATAAAGATATAAGAATAATTGATGCTAATGATATAAGATCATTTTTAACGGATTATCAAACAAAAACAGATTGCATAAATTCATCAATGGAAAATATAAGATGTTCTCTAGCTAGTTTTTTTAGTTGGCTTGAAAGAGAAGATTATATATTAAAAAGTCCAATTAAAAAAATACATAAAATTAAATCTGATATTAAGATAAAAGAAATATATTCGGATGAAGCAATAGAAAAGTTAAGAAACACTTGTGATAATGAAAGAGATTTAGCTATTATTGATTTACTTATATCTTCTGGAATAAGAGTAAGTGAATTAGTACATATTAATATATCTGATCTTAATTTTGATAATTGCTCTTGTAAGGTGTTTGGTAAAGGTAATAAAGAACGAGAAGTATATTTTGATGCTAAAACTAAATTACATATTCAAGAATATTTAGATAGTAGGAATGATGATGAATCTGCTTTATTTATAGGTAATATAAAACCTCATAAAAGATTAGGTACTAGAGCAGTTGAAATGATGCTTAATAAACTAGCTACTAAAGTAGAATTAAATAATGTTTATCCTCATAAATTTAGAAGAACTTTAGCAACTAAAGCGATTGATAAAGGAATGCCAATAGAACAAGTACAAAAACTATTAGGACACACAAAAATTGATACAACATTACATTATGCGCAAGTTAGTCAAAGTAATGTTAAAATATCTCATAGAAAGTATATATGCTAAGCTAATAAAAAAATATAAACATTCTGTGGTATAATGGTAAGTAAGAGTGGTGATTTATTATGGCATATGAAGATTTTAAAAATAAATTTATTACCAATAATAAAATCAAATTTAAATTGTATAGCTTAGAATATATTGTTGAACAAAAAGACAATTATGTTGAGATATATGCAATTAATTATGAAAAAAGGAAACAACAATATATATCCTTAGATGACTTAGTTAATAATTATACTGTTTATAATGAACCAATAATAAGTCAATTTAATAGAGTTATAGTTATAGAATAATAGGTGGTAAGATGGGGAAAATTTGTTATTATTCGCTAGATGGGAAATTACAACATGAATATGAATTAGAAAAATCTTTATTGGATAATTTACAATCTTTAATGTGTAGAGTTTATTTAAAGAATGGTAATACTAGAGATGGATATACGAACACCGAAGATCTATTTCAAAAAAACATATTAAAATTATGGATTCAAGAATTCGATGTCATTGAAGAATGGGAAGTTAATTATGATGAAATAGAAAGAGTAGATGTTCTTCTATCTAGTCATCCAATGTATGGTCATAAAATGATGAATCAATTTGAATTTGAATATGAATCAAATAAAAAACTATATAACGATGAAAACCACTTTTATATTTATGTTGAATATATTGATATGCCAAATGATAGAATGTATTGCTATACTTCTGATGATGAATCAATTAAAAAAGATGACTATGTATTAGTAAAAAGGAATCAATTTGAAATACCAGCTAAAGTTATTAATACAGCTTATTATACTGATATGGAAGCCCCATATCCTTTCTCAAAACTAAAACATGTAATAAAAAAATATCCAAAAGAATACAAGTTTTTTGTTGATCAAGAAGATGATTTTTATGATGATGAAGATTATGGATTTTGTTCATATATTGGTGTTAACGAAAAAGAATTTATCAAGTTTGAACTTCATTCATTTTTAATAGGAAAATATGAATATAAAATATATAGAGCGACAAAAAATGGAACAATTAAGAATGAAGATAAATATTATGAAGCTGGATTAAGTGATGAAAAATTTGACGCATTAATAGATAAAATTAAAGAAAATTATATTGATAGATGGGATAAAGAATATGTAGATAATAATGTTTTAGATGGCGAATCATGGGAGCTAGAAATAAATACTAAAGATATTAAACTAAAATCATCTGGAATGAATGCTTATCCAGATAATTACGATACATTTTTAAATCTATTAGAAATTAATAATGTTCCAATAGATGAATATTATCCAGTTGAGGAAAATGCAATTACAGATGATGAAGAACATGAATTTATCTCTTATTTTAATAAAGATGTAATCATTGTATTCAAAAATTTTAAAACACTTTCTGGGCATTGTGAAACATTTACAAGAAAAGAAGATTCCGATTACTATGAACCTGAACTAACTATTGCATCTAAAAAAGGATATATTGCTGTTAAATATTCTGAAGTATTATTAATTGTAAGTGAATTAGATAGAATAAGAACTCACGATAATCGTATTGGTACAGTAATGGCTATTTATCCTAATACAACAGGAATAGAAGTGAAATTTGATGATATTGCTCCTAAAACAGAAACAATTGACATAAAAGATGTCGAAGAGGTCTTAAATAATCGAATTAAAATAAAAGAAGAAATTGATAAATTAAAATTAAATAAAATATCTAAAGAAGATTTTCTTAAACTAAAAGAAGATAGTATTTTATTCATTACTAATCCTGGAAGAATGGGTGATGAGGATGGAATTACATTCATTATTAAATCTAATGATACTTTTGAAGTTTACAGAGTAGGTGGATGGATGTATGGTGAAAGAACAAAGAATATGATTACTTTAAATGACGCCTATAAACAATTTCCAAAATGGCATGAAGCATGGAGTCATGGAACTGAAGAAGATTATAAAGGAAAATATAAACATTTATATATGGGATTTGGAAATGGATTAAATGTAGATAATTCTATTTACAATGAATTCAAACCATATTTAGATGAAGAAGTTGAAAAAAATCTTGCTAAGTATAGTGATAAAGAAAAAGAAGAAATGAAATATGCTACTATATTTAATGTTTGGGAAAAAGCATTTATTAATATGGCAAAGGATAAAAATTATAAAATTAATTAAGGAGGAATTGTAATGATTAATATTCCAAGACCAAATAAAAATATAATAGAAGAATATCTTGTTAAATGGGATAATTTAGAAGATCATTATATTTGGCAAGAATCTAGTTTAGATAAATTGTTTCATAAAGACTATAAAAGTAATACTGATTTAAATGAAATATTAATTAAGTGTAGTTGCTTAAATGACTTTTATAGTACCAATATATTTTTGATATATCCTGTAGCGAAAAACATTTATGATTTAAAAATTGATAAAAGATTAAAACAAGGTGATCCATCTTTGGTTAATGATATCGCTCATGTAACTATAAGTGGCAAAGAAAAAGTATTTTATTCATTTGCATCTAAATATTGTAGCCACCATAATAATGTAGAATTTCCTATATATGATTATTTTGTAGATAAAATGTTAATGTATTTTCAAAAAAGAGATAAGTTTTCTAATTTCAAATCTAATGATTTAAAAGATTATGTTAAATTTAAAAATATACTAATAGATTTTAAAAAGTTTTATGATATTGATGAATTTAATTTAAGAGATATAGATAAATATTTATGGATAGCTGGAAAAGAATATTTTCCTAAAAAATATTAGAAAGGAATAATATTATGGGATTATTTGATGATTTATTTGAAAATGATAAAAAGAAAAGTCAACAAGCTTTTGGTTTATTTTCTTTTATGAATGAACAACAAGAAGAAAACAATAGTGAATATACTGATGAAGAATTAGATAGTTATGGATTGGAAGATTGGCAAAAAGAAGAGGTAAAAAAAGGAAACTACGATCCATGGAATTTTGAAGAAGAAGATTTAGAAGAGGATGATTATTATTCAGAGGATGATTAATAATCATCTTTTTAATTGGAAATCGTGTGTAAATTGACAAATCTATGATATAATTATAAATGAGCGAAAGTATTAAGTGAGGTGAAGGAATGAAAACTATTGCATTAAGATTTTCAGATAACTATGCACCTAAAGAAGGTATGATATTCCTTCATCAAAAAGTAATAGATGATAATGGATATGTTTGGTATGGAAAGTTTGGAAATAGAATATCTAAAGATATTATAGAAGAACAATTAAAGACGGATGATCCAAAATTACTATTAATAAAAAGTGGTAGTGTAGAAAGATATTGGCTTCATTTTACTAGTTATCAAGAAAGTATTCCTGAATTGGATAAAATCCCTGAATACTATAGAAATAATTGTAATGATATTAAATGCTGGTTTAAAGTTATTAGATTTGAGAGAGCTGAAAAGGATGTATTAAGCAAGTGTTTTGTATTATCATCTGGTGATTGCTTATCAAATGCTAGTAAACATAGTATGAATCCATATTTTAAAATAGAATATAGAGGTGATAAAGATGGGGCAATATGAAAGTGAATCTAAATTAGAAGATAGAATGATAGACCAATTAAAAAAACAAGGATATCAGTATGTTGAAATAAATGATGTAACTGAATTAGAAAAAAATTTCAGAGAACAAGTAAATCTTCATAATAGAGGAGAACTTAAATTTAAAGATTTGTCTGATAAAGAATTTGAAAGACTTATGGTAAAAATATCTGGTAAAGGTGTTTTTCAGTCTGCTAAAGAATTAAGACAAAAACAAGATATTCAAAGAGATGATGGTTCAATTGTTTATATTGAATTATTTAATACTAAAGATTGGTGTAAGAATACTTTCCAAGTAACTCATCAAACTACAGTTGAAGGTAAATATACTAATAGATATGATGTAACTATTTTAATAAATGGACTTCCTCTTGTACAAATTGAATTAAAACGAAGAGGAATAGATATGAAAGAAGCTTTTAATCAAATCAAAAGATATAAAAGACATTCATATTTTGGTTTGTACAAATTTATTCAATTATTTATTATAAGTAATGGTGTAGATACAAAATATTTTGCAAATGGAGATCAAGAACTTAATTATGGTTTTACTTTCTATTGGACTGATGTTAATAATGAAAGAATAACTAACCTAGAACAATTTTGCTTATTCTTCCTAGATAGATGTCATATTGGCAAGATGATTGCAAGATATATGATTATAAATGAAACAGAAAAAATGTTGATGGTTATGCGACCTTATCAAGTTTATGCTGTTGAAAATATAGTATCTCGTGCTTTAGATACAAATAATAATGGTTATATATGGCATACTACAGGATCAGGTAAAACTATTACTTCATTTAAAACAAGTCAAATACTTGCTTTAGAACCATCTATCAATCAAGTATTCTTCTTAGTTGATAGAAAAGATTTAGATAAACAAACCTTAGATGAATTTAATAAATTCGATCCAGGTTGTGTTGATATGACAAATCAAACAGATAAATTGATACAACAAATAAAAGACAGCACAAAACCATTAATAATTACTACAATTCAAAAAATGGCTAATGCATGTTCAAATCCTAAATATGCAACTGTTATGGAAAAATATAAAGATTTAAAAACAATCTTTATTATAGATGAATGTCATAGATCTCAATTTGGAGATATGCATAGACAAATATCTAAAACATTTAGTAAAGCTCAATATTTTGGATTTACTGGTACTCCTAGATTTAAAGAAAATCCATCACAAGATGGAAGAAGTACAGCAGATATTTTTGAAAAATGTTTACATACATATTTAATTAAAGATGCTATTAAAGATGAAAATGTATTAGGATTCTCAGTAGATTATATGAAGTTTGTTGAATTTAATGGACAAACAGAAGAAGATTTAATGGTAGAAGGAATAGATACTGATGAAGTATTTATGGCTGATGATAGAGTAAGACTTATTGCACAAGATATTATTGATCATCATAATGTAAAAACAAGAGATAGAAAATATAATGCATTATTTACTGTTTCATCAATTCCTTTATTAATTAAGTATTATGATATGTTTAAATCATTGAATCACGATTTAAAGATTGGTGCTATATTTACTTATGGAGCTAATGAGGATTTAGATAAGAATCCAGAACATTCAAGAGAAGTCTTAGATAGATATATGAAGGACTATAATAAGATGTTCAAGACTAATTTTAGTACTCATACATTTGATTCTTATTTTAGAGATATATGTAAGAGAATTAAAAATACTGAAATAGATATTGTTATAGTAGTTAATATGTTATTAACTGGATTTGATGCTAAAAGATTAAATACTTTATATGTAGATAAATCACTAAAGTATCATGATCTTATTCAAGCGTTTTCAAGAACTAACAGAGTTGAATCTGATACTAAACCATTTGGTAATATAGTATGTTACAGAACAACTAAAGCTAGAGTAGATGAAGCTGTTAAATTGTTCTCACAAACAAATAGTGTGGATACAGTTATTATGGCTCCGTATGAAACTTACTTAGAAAAATTCAATAATGCAGTAAATAAATTATTAAAAATTACACCAGTAGTTGAAAGTGTAGATTCACTTGAAAGCGAAGATGATATAAAAGAATTTATTGTAGCATTTAGAGAAGTTGCTAAGATATTAGTTAGTTTAAAAACATTTAATCAATTTGATTTAGGTAATACTGATTCGATGATTAATACTCAAATGTTTGAAGATTATAAATCTAAATATTACGAATTATATAGAAAATTATCTAATGACAAAGAAAAGAGTTCTATCTTGAATGATATTACATTCTCACTAGAACTAATACAAACTGATAAAATTAATGTTTCTTATATCTTAAATTTAATTAGAAATGTTGATTTATCAAATGAAGAACAAAAACAAAAAGATATTGCTGATATTCAAAGCAAATTAGTTAATATTACAGATGATGAATTATTCTTAAAAGCTGAATTAATTAAGAGCTTCTTATCTTCTATATTACCAGCTTTAAAAGAAGAAGATTCGATAGATGAAGCATTCGATAATCACATGAATAAAGAAAGACAAAAAGAGATTGAAAAATTCGCAACTGAAAATAATATTAACTTAGAAACATTAGAAACAATTATTAATGAATTTGAATATAGTGGTATTTTCCCAGATGGATTAATAGGACAATCTATTGAAGCTCCATTCTTAAAGAAAATATCAATTATAGAAAATATTAAAGGATTCGTTAAAAATCTATTAAAGAAATATATGTAGGAGGTTAAAATAATATGTCTAGAGAAGAAAAACAACAATCACAACAAGCAGAACTTCAAAAACAATTATGGAGTATTGCTAATACCTTAAGAGGTAATATGGATGCTAATGATTTTAAAAACTATATTCTTGGATTAATCTTCTACAGATAT
>JAFUTR010000039.1 GCA_017477845.1 Bacilli bacterium | reverse complement strand
TTTGTAATTTGATATAGTTGTCATTTATATTTCCTCCTTCATGTGGACAATATATCAGAGCATATTATAACACGTGATGTTTGAAAGATTAAGTGGAACATTAATAAATTTAGTGTCCAACTTAACTTTTCAATTAACAGAATAAAAAAATAAAAATAAAAAAGATATACAAATTTTAATTCTATGTGTTATACTTAAAAGAGAATAAAGGAGTTGTTTATTATGGATGGTCTTACACCTCTAGAAATTAAAGAAAAAGATGATAAATTTAAAGAATACTATGACGAAATAAAAGATAAATTAAATAAAAAAATAGTTGATAATCCAAAATTTGAAGAATTGTTTTTTAAAGAACTTAACTTTTTCTTTAGAAAAACCTTATCAATAGATTATGTTATTGAGGTATCAGAAGATAGTAATTCACTTACTATAACAAGTTTCAATCCAGTTTATGACTGTAAAGAAGAATTTAGAGGTAAAAACAGATCATTTTTAAGAACAATTTTTAAATTAAAAGATGACAACTTGGTATGTGATTTTAATCAAGGAACTCTTTTTGATAGGAAAGAACTTGAAAAAAGTGGTATGAAAGCTAAATTAAAATATGAAACTAAAATTGAAACTAACTATTCAACAAGATTCTTTGATAAAGATGGAATAGAATATTCAGATAACTCTTATAGCGATGTATATCATTTTGATGATGATATTGAAGATATTGATTTAAGAGAAAGAACAATGTCATCATTCCATAAACCAACTTTTAATGAATACCAATTTCCAAAGATGGCAATACATGTCATGCACGCGAATGTAAGAAATACTTATAGAAAAAATGATTCCCTTGGAATAATTCATTCAAATGTTGGAGTAGCAACACCAGATGGGTATAGTAACATTGTATGTGCTTTATTTACTGCTCATCCATCATATCCTGAGATGATAAGAGGAGGACTCATGTTTGCAAGAACTCCAGAAACAAATGATGGTAATTACAAGTTTGAACTTACTAATAATTATGCATCAAACATGGATGAAGCTTATAAAAAAGCAACTTTAGAGTTTAAAAATGGTGTATTGGAATCAAATTTAAAGGAATATAATGAAAAAATATACAATGCATTAGTAAATAGAATATAAGGACTTTTAAAAAAAAGTCCTTTTTTGATTGCCTTGCGTAATAAAAAATGATATGATATTCTTAGAGTAAAAATAGTGTGATAATAGTGGAAGCTGGTGAAATTTATGTTAGTTTCTTTGATTAAAAAGGAAAGAATATATTCTGTTACATTACCATTAGCAGTAGATGGTACTTATTGGGTTACAGATAGAGACAAAAATGGAGTAGAAAGAAAATTGTTGAGTATAACTGATCAAAATGGAGAATGGATACTTAGAAGTAATAATGATAACAAAATAATTGAAGAGGATAGAATTATAAATGAAATTGCTCTAACAAATTATAGTTTTCATTATATCCAAATAGAAAAGGAAGAAATAGCTCTTTTATATTGTTGTCCTGTTTATGATGAAAACAATATTCAGATAGAAGTAAAAGGTAACTGCGAAATATTAATAGGTAAAAGTCAATTATGTAAGATTATTTTTAACTTACCAACTGTTTCAGAAGAACATGCAAAGTTGACATTTAATAATGGTAACTGGATGATTACTGACTTAAATAGTAAATTTGGAACTTACGTTAACAATGAAAGAGTACTAGGATCTAAAATGTTACGTCATGGTGATGTCATCTTTATTACTGGTTTAAAAATAATTGTATTAGGTAACTATATAATTACTAATAACCCGTTTGATAGAGCAAAATACAGCGGAGATGTGTTTAATCTTTATCAAAAACCAAATATTGCAATTGAACCAAGTGATGATGATAAAAATAATGAACTTGAAGTATATGAAGAAGAAGATTATTTCTTCAGATCTCCAAGATTCAGAACTGTTATAGAAAAAGAACAGATGGTTATTGATTCACCTCCTGGAAAGCAACAAGAAGATGACACTCCAGCAATTTTAACAATTGGCCCTCAAATTACAATGGGAATGAGTTCAATGCTAAGTTTAATGAATACCTTTGAAACAATTCAAAGTGGTGATAAAACTTGGCAACAATGCCTACCAACTCTTGTAATGGGATTTGGAATGCTAGCAAGTATGTTTTTGTGGCCAACATTAACAAAGCATTATCAAAAAAAGAAAAAAGAAAAATATGAAAGAGAACGCCAAGAAAAATACGGAGCTTATGTCGAAGAAAAAAGAAATGAAATCGACTTGATAATGAAAAAACAAAAACAAATATTAATAGAAAACTATATTCCACTTGAAGAATGTGAAAAAATTATTCTTACAAAAAATAGACAATTATGGGAAAGAAAAGCAGAACACTCTGATTTCTTAGATTTAAGGTTAGGTATAGGTAATAGACCTGTTGAATTAGATATCAAATATCCAGAAGAACATTTTTCAATGGATACCGATGACTTAAAAGAAATAACAAATACACTTGTTAACAAGTCAAAAGAACTTGAAAGTGTTCCTATAAATATATGCTTAACAGAAAAATTTATTTTAGGTGCAGTGGGAAGAAATGATGAAACAAGAGAATTCATAAAACAATTATTATTACAAATTATAACATTTCATAGCTATGAAGATGTAAAATTAGTATTCTTCATCGATGAAAAGAATCAAGACGAATGGGATTTCGCTAAAATTCTTCCACATACATGGAGTAATGACAAACAAATAAGATTCTTTGCTACAAACTATGAAGAAATGTGTGATTTGTCAGGTTTCTTTGAAAGAGTTCTAGAAGCAAGAACAGAGGATGACAAATTAGATTATAAATCATTCCCACCATATTACATTATTATTACAGACAACTATAAAGTTGCAAAAAATGTTCCGATAATGGACAGAGTCTTAAAAATGAAGAAAAATATTGGAATGAATGTAATAGTACTTAATGAAAACTTATCAACACTTCCAAATGAATGTACAACATTCTTAAGTATCAATGGAAGAAATGGTGCAGTATTTGAAAGTGAATTAACAAGTGATAAGCAAAAAGAATTTATAATAGACAATTATACTCAAGGAAATTTCATAAATTGTTGTAGGAAAGTTGCCAATATTCCAATTAAATTTAGCCAAGATAATTACAATTTACCAAATGTAGTAGATTTTCTTGAAATGTATGGAGTTGGTAAGGTTGAACAACTAAACTGTAATTATCGTTGGAAGATGAGTAATCCAACTTCATCTTTACAAGTCCCAGTAGGAATAGATGCTCATGGAATGTTATTTAAAATAGATATACATGAAAAAGCACATGGACCACATGGATTAATTGCAGGTATGACAGGTTCAGGTAAGTCAGAATTCATAATTACTTATGTATTGTCACTGGCAGTAAACTACCATCCAAATGATGTATCTTTTGTACTTATTGACTACAAAGGTGGAGGACTTGCTGGAGCATTTAAAAATGAAGATACAGGTGTAAAACTTCCTCACTTAGCCGGAACTATCACGAACCTAGATACACTAGAAATGAATAGATCTCTTGTATCAATACAATCAGAATTAAGAAGAAGACAATCAATTTTTAATGAAGCAAGACAAGCGTTAAATGAAGGAACAATTGATATTTACAAATATCAAAAATTTTATAAAGATGGACTAGTACAAGAACCAGTATCTCACTTGTTAATAATTTCAGATGAGTTTGCTGAGTTGAAAGCTCAACAACCAGAGTTTATGGATAACCTAATAAGTGCTGCACGTATTGGACGTTCATTGGGAGTACATTTGATTCTTGCAACACAGAAACCAAGTGGAGTTGTTAATGATCAAATTTGGTCAAATGCTAGATTTAGAATATGCTTGAAAGTTCAAGATAAATCAGACAGTAACGATATGATTAAAGTGCCTGATGCGGCTATGATTAAACAAACAGGAAGATTCTATTTACAAGTTGGTTATAATGAGTACTTTGCGCTAGGACAATCAGCTTGGAGTGGAGCACCTTACTTTCCAACTGAAAAAGTTAAGAAGAAAATTGATACAGCTATGAATTTTGTTAATAACATTGGAAGTGTAGTTAAAGAAACTGATGAAGTTAATAAGAATAAACAAGCTGCACAAGGAGAGCAGTTAACAAATATAGTTAAATACTTATCAGACGTAGCGAAAAGAGAAAAAATATCAATTAAACAATTATGGCTTGATAAAATACCTCCTATTATATATTTAGATAAATTAACTGAAAAATATGGTTATGCCCATCAATCATTTAATATTGCTCCAATAATTGGTGAATTTGACGATCCATTTAACCAAAGACAAGGAGTATTAACACTTCCTATTTCAGCAGAAGGAAATACAATTGTTTATGGAAGCGCTGGTAGTGGTAAAGAACAAATGCTAAATGCAATAATTTATAATACTATAACTAATCACAAACCAGAAGAAGTAAACTTCTATATATTAGAATTTGGAGCAGAATCATTAAGAGTATTCTCTAAAGCTCCACATATTGGTGATATATTATATATAAATGATAGTGAAAAAATTAACAACTTATTTAAAATGCTAAAAGGTGAGATAGAAAAAAGAAAGAAAATATTCTCAGACTATAGTGGAGATTATCAAACATATATAAAGCAAAGTGGTAGTACAATTCCGCAATTTATCGTAATAATCAATAACTATGAAGCATTCAATGAAGTTTATGGAACATATGAAGACATAATATTACAACTTACACGTGAAGGAACTAAATATGGAATTTACTTCTTATTCATAACAAGTGCAAGCAATATGATTAGATATAGACTTGCTCAAAACTTCTCACAAAAATTAGTATTAAGACTTAATGATGAAAGTGACTATTCTTCAATTCTTGGTAATGTACACGGAACAAAACCTTCAGATATAGTAGGTCGTGGACTTATAAATCTTGGTGGAATATATGAATTTCAAACTGCGTCAATCGTGCCTGATGAACAATTAAATGACACAATAAGAAAAACTTGTGAAGCATTAAATAATGCAGCTACATTTAAAGCAAAACAGGTTCCAATACTACCAGAAAAAGTTACATTCAATTATGTTCGAGATGCCTTTACTGGTCTTACAAAAGTACCTATTGGTATTGAAAAGGCAAGTCTTGATGTATCATGTGTAAACTTAAAGAAAAATTATATTACAATGCTAACTTCACTTGATGTAACAGTATTAAAACCTATTATTAATCAATTAGGCAAAGAAGTTAATATGCTAAATGAAACAAGGTTTATTGTATTTGACACAGAAGAATTAGTAGAAAGCGCTAAACTTGATAAATGTGAATATGTTAATAATAATATAGATGATGCATTTGTAAAATTATATCAAGAAATTCAAAGCGTTCAAGAGAAATTCCAAAGCAGTAACTTTGATAAGAATTCAATCGCATCTATTCCAACAACAGTAGTATTTATAGCAGGAATTGATAAATTACAAACTAAATTATCACAAGACAATAAGAAGTTATTTGGAAAATTATTTGAAACAGGAAAAGAACTTGATAAGTACTGTTTCTTACTAGCTGATTCAGTAGATAAATTCAAGAAAGTTGAATATGATGACTGGTATAGAGCAACTGTAAACAATACAAGAGGAATTTGGATTGGTGATGGAATAGCTAACCAATTCTCAATTAAACTTACTAAAACAACAAAAGATTTATATGAAGAAATTGGTAATAAATTTGGTTACGTCGTTGAAAGAGGTACACCAACACTTATCAAATTACTTGAAGAAGGAAAGGAAGATGATAAATAATGAATAAAGTATTTATTATTGTTGAAGTTCCTTTAATCGAAGAAAGATATGAAGTTTATATTCCAATTGGGAAAAAAATCCATAAGGTAACTTCACTACTTGCAAAGTCAGTATCGGAGTTGTCTGGTGGACATTATCCAATTAAGGAAGATGCAACACTTTATAGTAAGGCAACCGGAAAAGCTTATAATATTAATATGACAGTAAAAGATACAGATATTAGAAACGGGACAGAAGTAATTTTAATTTAACAATTAGGATGTGATACAAATGGCAAATAGCAGTATGAACATTAATGCTGATCCACAAATTGGACAAAGCGTAGTAGAAGATTTAAAAAGGGAGATTAATAATTTTGGGAATATAATCCAAGATTCATTAATCGTCCCTTTTGCTCCTTTAACAATAGTTAATCCAGATTTAGGTGAAAAGTATTTAAATGAATTAAAAGAAAGTTCATTAGATATTTACAATTTTTTAGGATTTATACTTGGTAAAGCAGAAAATTATTTTGTTAATGATTTAATCGATAGAAAAGAAGAAAAAACTACTGCTAATAAAAAATCTTCAAAAGAAAGCGATGTAGTAGCAAGTGGTGGAAGAATTTCTAAAGATGATGAAGAAGAAACAAGAAAAAATGGACCAATAGAGATTTCCACAATTCCTAAGAAAGAACTACCAACATTACCAATACCTGAAATTGATGATATAGAAATTGACCGTGTAACTTTATTAAAAATTAATACAAAGCCTCTTGAAGAAATCGATTTATCATCTATATTTGGTTTTAATATGGAACTTATTAATCTTGCCAAAATGAATAATAAAAAATTAGATGAATTACTTGCTGATCCTTCTTTTGCACAAGATATAAAAAGAATTATTTTAAATTCACCATATATTCCTCAAGCATTTAAAGATATAATAAAAAATTTAACAGACGAAGAAGCACGAATAGTAATTGAAGCATTATTCAAAGGTGAATTTGTAGATGTATTCTTAATTAATCCATTAAATATAAGCATTGTGTATAATTATTTACAATATATAGCAGAAGAAAATAAAATTACAGTAGAAGAATTATTAAATAATCCTGAATATGCAAACTTATTAAGAGAGTCACTAGAAGGTATGAAAGAAGTAGTCGATTTATTTATGAGCTGGGAGGAATTAACTCCAGAACAATTCCAAGAAAATTTATTAAACTTATATGATGGAAACGGAATTGAAGAACTAGAAGATAGAACTGTTAATAATGTTAGAACATTTGTTGATACTTTATGTGAAAAAACTGATATAGGATATGAAGAATTATTAACTGATAATGAATATGCAGAAACAATTAAACAAGCAGCTAGTGAATATGGAAAATGTGCAACATTCTTCTATGCAACATCATGCTTTACAGATGAGGGAATGCAAAGCAATGCAAGACAAATGTTTGATGGAACAAATTATAAAGCTTTTGCAATGACAGAAGATAATATAAATGGATTTAAAGAAGAAATGAACTTATTGGCAAATGAGAATAGTACAACAACAGAAACTCTTTTAACTGATTCAAAATATGCTGACACAGTTAAAGAAGCACTTCAAAATAGTGAAAATGCTCTAGGAGTTGGAGAAATATTTAACAAAAGTGATTCTTCTGTTTCACAAAATGTTGCAAAAAATTTATACAATACAGATTTAAGTAAAGACAGTGCTTTATCTAATGAATTGAGTGATAAAATTAATAATAGAACGACTAATAGTTCACAAACATTCGATAATAAAGAAAGAGAAAATTTGATAAAAAGAAGTGAAACTGGACTTATCGATGTTACAGGACTTAGGAAAAATAAATAATAAAGGGGAATTATTGGGAGGAAAAAAATGACTAATATTGTTGTAAATACATTAGAATTAAATAAATATGGAGAAAAAATCCAAAAACAAGTAGAGTCTTTTGATTCAATCACAACAAAAATGGATGAAATTTTAACAACTTTAAATGAAGGATGGAATGGAAAAGACAAGCAATCGTTCATAAATAATGCAGTTGAATATTTAAATAATTTAAAAATGATAGAAAGAGCTTTATCTGAATATGGAAAAGTTATCACAGAATGTTCAAATAAGTATCAAGATAGAATTAATGATTTTTATAGTTAGAGGTATTAAATATGAATGAAAAAATGTTAATAGATGAAAACAAAATACGTGAAACACTGACTAATTTCAAAAATGAAATAGATAAAATGAATTTACTTTTTAGTGAAATAGAAAATGATAATAAGGAAGCTAAATTAAAATGGGAAGGGAAAACTAGTGATTATGTACTTTCAAATTTTAATAATTTTAAGCAATTATTTGATGAAATAAATGAGAAAAATAAAAAATATATCGATTTTATGATTACTATAATTAATAAATATGAAGAAGAAAACAAAGCACAAATTGATGTAATGGAAAATAATATAAATAGTTTTAGCATGAATAATAGTAGAATTTAATAATGAAAGGAAGTAATATTTATGACGGAAGGTGAAACAGTTAATGTTTTATCACAAAAATTACAATCCTTTGAAGGGATTTATAAAGATGGTAACTATAGTGGAATGAAGCAATCACAATCAAATGTTATAAGTGCCTTACAAACAACAGAAAATAGAATAAATTCTGTTATAGATGGTTTTGGTCGAGCAGGAAATGATGCTCAGATTGATACCTTAAAGAAATGGCTAAAACTTGCAAATAGTGGAATAAGTGTATTAAGAAGAAGTGTTGATGGTGATCTTAATAGTTTATTCTCTGAAGGAGATAAATTACATAGCTTAATAGAAGAAAACATAGAAAATGTAACAAATACCAGTTCACAACAGCATTATATAAATCAAGGAGAACGTCAACTACAAGCGATGAGTGATGCTATAAACAGTGTAAAATTAGGAATTAGAGGAAATATGCATAAAGATGGTTCACTAGGAAACTATGTTACATTTAATCAAGGTTATAGTTTTACATTAGAAGAATTTAATAGTAAAAATGAAACTACAAGAGAATTACCTTGGTTTGGGTGCTTTGTAGTTGGAGGAGTAGAAGGTGTATTCAAAGCATTTGAAGGAATTGGAGATTACTTATTAACTGGTGCTGCAGCAGCTTGTTCAGTAATACCGGCATGGCAAGATTATGGGAAAAAATTAGAATATCTAGCGAAAATAGATTTTTCAAATGAATTAGGATCTGGAATTGTTTCATTCTTTGGATTTTCTAAAGAGAAATATAATAGTTCCGCCACAAGAAATATAGGAAAGACTATTGGATACTTTGGAACAAATTTATTCCGTCTATCAAATGTATTTTCAGCTTTATCTTTTGCAGGTAGTGCGGCTGAATTATCATTAAATAACGGATTAAGCTCAGGGTTATCATTTGGAATAGGAACTGCAGTTGGAGTAGTTTCATTTATAGTAAGAAATAAATTGACTTCAAAGTCTTCAGCAGCATCACCATCTGCCCCAGCACCATCACCGTCTGTCCCAGCACCAGCACCGTCTGTCCCAGCAGTATCAACAGTGTCAGCACCAAAAGTAGCAACTACAGCAGTAGCACAGCCACAACTATTGCTACCTGCAGGAAAAGAAACTGTTACAGGAGATACACTTGCTAAAATGGGATTGGAAAAAGTTTTTGAAAATCTAACTCCTTGACCCATGGATTTAAAAAATAATTAATAGGAGGATAAATAAAATGAATGAAATAGGAGAAAAATATTTATCAATAGGTACAATTGTACTTTTAAAAAATGCAACTAAAAGTGTAATGATTACAGGTTTTGCGAGTATGTCACCAGAAACTGGTGAACAAATATTTGATTACAGTGGATGTCCATATCCTGAAGGGTTCTTGAATTACAATGAAGTATGTGTATTTAATCATGACCAAATTGATAAAATAATATTCCAAGGATATTCTGATGAACAAGATGAGCAATTTAAAAAATTACTAGTTGAACAATTAGAACTAATTGCAAAAGAAAAAGAATCAAAAGAGTAATCACATGTAAAAAAATGTTATATTTTAAATAAATAAATTGACAAAAATTAAAAAATATAATACGATTAATACATAAGAATAGTGAGGCTAATGTTCTACCTATTTATATATATTCAAGGAGGTGAATATAAATGGTTTTAAAGGCAAGCCCAGAAGAAATCAGAACTGCAGGAAAGAATTTAGTTGGAAATGCTGAATCTTATCTTGGATCAGTTAAAGCTCTATATGAGACAGTAGATAATCTACAGCAGAATTGGCAAGGTGCAGATAATGTTAAATTTGCTCAAACTGTAAATAGTTACAAAGAAAATATCAATGCTTTAGGACAAGTTATTGGTAATTATGGTGTTTTCTTACAAGAAACAGCTAATAGTTTAGAAAAGTTACAAGCAGAAATTGCTCAACAAGCAAGTAACTTATAATTTTAAAGGAGGAATATTAAAATGGATGGAATGCAAGTAAACTCAGTTGAATTACGTAATGCTTCTAGTTCACTTAGAAAAAATGTTAATGATATGAGTGCTACACTTGATGAAGCTACTCAAACAATTAATGGAACAGCAGCATCTTGGGAAAGTGCAGCAGCTGAAAATTTAAGATCAAGATATGTAAGTTTATCTGCTAAATTTTCTGATTTCTATACTGCAATTAACAATTATGCTACATTCTTAGATAATACTGCTACAGCATACGAAAATGCTGATAAGAAAATCGAAGAAAGAGCTAATGAATTGCTTAACCAAGGTTACGACGGAATGGCTTAAGAAATTAAAAATTAATAAGAGCGATGCTCTTTTTTTTTGGCATTTTGCTCTAATAATGATATAATTTTATTATAGGAGATTTTATATGAATAATAATTGGCATTCAATAGATATAA
Source organism: Bacilli bacterium (assembly GCA_017477845.1). Lineage (GTDB taxonomy): Bacteria > Bacillota_I > Bacilli_A > RF39 > UBA660 > RUG13868. Next base: position 7,702 of record JAFUTR010000039.1, on the reverse strand, counting down.
ATGAAGTATTAGAATTAACTGGTAGTAATGAATCTGGACTTACTAAAGAACAAGTTAAAGAAAAAATAGAAAAATATGGATTAAACATTTTACCTAAAGAAAAGAAAGATAGCTTTCTTAAGATATTTATAACACAGTTTGCAAGTGCAATAGTAATTGTGATGATTATAGCAGCAATAATATCATTTGCAGCAGGAGAAATTGTAGATGGTATTGCAATATTATTTATAGTACTTGTAGATGCAATGTTAGGAACAATTCAAGAGTATCATGCAGATAAAGAAGCTCGTGGATTACAAAGCTTAATTAAAGTAAAAACTAAAGTATTAAGAGATAATAAAGAAAAAATAATAGACTCAGATTTATTAACAATTGGAGATATTGTTTTACTAGAATCTGGTGATAAAGTATCAGCTGACTTAAGAATTATTGAAGAAACTAATTTAACAGTTGATGAATCTATCTTAACAGGAGAAAGTATAGCAACTTCAAAAAATAATGAAACAATTTTATCAAATGTTGGAATTTCAGATAGACTAAATATGATTTATGCAGGAACATCTATAGTAACAGGAAGAGCGAAAGCAGTAGTAGTAGCAATTGGTGAACACACAGAACTTGGAAAAATATCAAAAAAAGTAATAGAAACAAAAAATGAAAAATCACCACTTGTAATTAGAATGGAAAAATTAAGTAAACAAATCTCTCTTTTAGTAATATTAGTAGCTCTATTTCTAACTCTAGTGATGCTTTTTAAAGGTGAAAAAATAACTGATGTATTCATATCAATTGTAGCTCTTTCTGTTTCAGCTATGCCAGAAGGACTTCCACTTGCACTAACCTTAGCACTTACTATCGGTTCTCATAGAATGTTTAAAAAGAATGTTGTTGTAAAAAAACTAAATTCAGTAGAAAGTTTGGGTAGTTGTACGGTTATAGCAAGTGATAAAACAGGAACACTTACAGTAAATGAACAAACGGCAAAGAAAATAATACTTCCAGATGACTCCACTTTTGAAATAGAGGGTACTGGATATAACGGTGATGGAAAAGTAATTGGAATTAATAATGCTGACATAAAAGATGCTATGAAAATAGCTAAATTAGGTGTTGTTAATAATGAAGCAAAACTAGAAAAAATTGATGGAAAATGGACAAGTAGTGGAGACTCTATTGACATTGCATTTTTGTCACTTGGTGAAAAATTAAATATTGGCAATTCCAAAGTACTAAAAAGTATTCCTTATGAATCAGAAAAAAAGTATTCTTTGGTTTATTATGAAGATGATACTAATATATATTGCACTGCCAAAGGTTCATTAGAAGTAATATTAAACTTTTGTGACTCAATGTATTATAATGGAAAAATATCAAACTTAAATATTGATAAAATAATTGAACAAAATGATTCACTTGCTCGTGATGGGTATAGAGTCATTGCTCTTGCAAAATCTCGTAAAATGGATTCATTACCTAGAGAAAAAATAATCAAGGAAGAAAGCATTCCTAAAATGGTATTTATGGGATTAGTTGCATTTATAGATCCAATTAGAAAAGAAGTAGTTAATTCTATAAAACAATGTAAAAAAGCTGGTATTAAAGTTGTAATGATTACTGGAGATCATCCATTAACAGCATTTTCAATAGCAAAAGAATTAGAATTATGTGATAATATTGATAGTATTGCAGCAGGTGATGATATTGAAAAATATTTTAGAATGGGGAAAATAGATTTTGATAAATTTGTTAAAGAAAAAAAAGTATTCTCACGTGTTACTCCAATTCAAAAACTAGAGATAGTTGAGTCCTATAAAAGACAAGGAGAATTTGTTGCGGTTACTGGTGATGGAGTAAATGATGCACCTGCTATTAAAAGAGCAAATATCGGAATTGCAATGGGAAGTGGAACAGACGTTGCAAAAGAAACTAGTAAAATGATTATAATTGATGATAATTTTATGTCTATTGTAAATGGAATAGAGGAAGGAAGAAATGCTTATAGCAATATTAGAAAAGTAGTATATTTACTTCTATCATGTGGTTTATCCGAGGTACTTTTCTTTTCACTATCTATTTTTACAGGACTTCCTGTACCATTAATTGCAGTACAGCTTTTATGGCTTAATATTGTTACGGATGGGCTACAGGATATAGCACTTTCATTTGAAAGAGAAGAAAAAGAAATAATGAATGAGAAACCAAGAAGTCCTAAAGAATCAATTTTTAATAAATTAATGTTTCAAGAAGTAATGACTGCAGGTTTAACAATAGGACTAAGTGTTTTCTTACTATGGGGTTATCTTGTAAAAGTAAAACTACTAGATATTAAAGTAGCAAGAGGAATAGTAATGATGGTTATGGTATTTATGCAAAATTTACATGCGCTTAATTGTAGAAGTGAAAAAATATCAGCATTTAAACTATCAATTAAACGTAATTGGTTTATTGTAATAAGTATAGTCTCATCAATATTACTTCAAATAATGGTTATGGAAATAGATTTTACGAGCAATTTATTAGGAACACAAAAACTTCCACTTGAATATATCCTTATATCATTTTTATTTAGTATTCCAATTTTAATAGTAATGGAAGTATTTAAGAAAATCAAATTTAGAAAGAGGTGAAATAGATGGATAAATTTCTAGATAAATTATTTGATGGAGGAGTAGATTTAGGATTTAAATTATTAGGATTAATATTAATACTGATTATAGGATTTAAAGTAGTAAAAATAGTATTAAAACTAATAAAAAAAGGAAAAGGATTCAATAAACTTGAAAAAAGTGTACAAAGCTTCATTATAAGTTTTATTGGAATAAGCTTAAAATGTTTAGTTATTATAACTGCCCTTGGTTATATTGGTATCCCAATGACTTCTTTAATTACTTTGTTTGGAACAGCTTCTCTTGCTGTAGGTCTTGCAATGCAAGGAGGACTTACTAATATGGTTGGAGGATTAATGATATTAATTTTTAAACCATTCAAAATAGGAGATTTTATTGAAAGCAATGGAATAAGCGGTAGTGTTGAAGAAATAACGATATTTCACACTGTTTTAAAAACTATTGACTGTACTAAAATCGTAATGCCAAATGGCGAGTTAGCAAATAGTAATATAAAGAATTTTAGTTTTAATTCAAAAAGAAGATTATGCGTTGATTTTACAGTTAGTTATAATAGTGATATTGATAAAGTAAAAAAAATATTAAATGATGTTATTAGCAAAGAGGATTTAATAATAAAGGATGAAGAAGTCTTTATTAGACTTACAGCACATTCTGAAAGTGCTTTAGTATTTACTACTCGTGTATGGGTAAAAAATGAAGATTTTTGGACTACTAAGTTTAATTTACTAGAAAATGTAAAGAAAGCTTTTGATAAAAATAAAATTGAAATACCATATCCACAACTTGATGTTCATTTAGACAAGAAGGAGGAAGAATAATGAATAAAAAAGGATTTACTTTAATAGAAATACTAGCAGTAGTAATAATACTTGGTATAGTAGCAACGATAGGTATTGCAGCAATTTCAAGAAATATTGAAAATTCAAGGAAATCAGCAACTGTTGATTTAGGTATTAACTATGTAGAATCATTAAGAGCAATGAGAACAGAAGATAAACTACCTTATGACTTAAAATTTGGAGAAGCTCTTTTAATGCCATTTAAAAGTATAAAAGGAGTAAATTTGGAAAAAGCAGAAGAAACACCATATGGTAAATTAGTATGGGAGTATTGTTATGTTATTATAGTTAATAATGATAATAAAATTTATTCATATTATTTAACAATGAAAGATGAAACAAATCATGCTATAAATAATATTGAAGCTAATGACTTAAACGATAAAAGTGTGACAGTAGCCACAGATAATTCAGTTATACCATATATATCTTTCAATAACGATACAAAAATAACTCTTGGAAGTAAAACATATAATGTATCCCAAGGAAAAATTATAAATGATAGTAATGGAGACATAAAATATATAGTCTTAAGTAGTAGATAGTATGTCTAAAATTGTCTAAATATTTTTACAAAATTAAACGAACAAAAAAAGATGCTTTACACCTCTTAAGAAGCATCTTTTTTCTTAAATAAAACTCTTATAAAAAAAAGAAAAAAAACAAAAAAGTGAAAAAATGGAAAACAATAAAAATTAAATTTTTTTAAAAAATAAAAATAAGCAAAAAAAGCAGAAACGTTGAAAAATAAGGGAAAAAACAAAAAACGCATTTTGAAAAAAATGTAAAAAAATTAAAAAATTAACTTTACACTTTTTCAAAAAAAATAATTTTCTTATTTTATAAGGGTTTCGTAGAAAAACAAAAAAATGGTAGTTGACTTCTCATTTTTATGTAATAAAATTAAGGTAACAAGAGAGCAAAAAATGAAGAGGTAAAAAGATGGACAAAGAAGAATTTTTTGAAAATTTAAAAGTAGTAAAAAGAAGTGGAAAGAAAGTAGATTTCGATGGTGCTAAAATAGCACTTGCTATCAAAAAGGGTTTTGATAATATTGTAATACCTGAAGACGCAGAGGTAGAAACAGGGAAAGAATATACTGAAAAAGATATGCAAAAAGTTTATCAAGCAGTAATAACTAGAATTACTAAAGAATATAAAGATGCTGATAAAATTAAAATTGAAGAAATACAAGATTTAATTGAAGACGAAATGTCTAAAAAAGGATATGAAGATGTTTCACTTTCATTTAAAGAGTATCGTGAACGTCGTGCACAATCTCGTGAAATGTTCTTTGATGATAAGAAAAAACATAAATTCTTAAAAACATTAGAAGGACTTGGATTAAAAAGCGCACATGAAGATGATACAAAAAGAGAAAATGCTAACGTTGATGGTGATACAGCAATGGGAACTATGCTTCAATATGGGTCAACAGTATCAAAGGAATTTGCTAAAGCGTACTTAATGAAAAAGCGTTTTGCAGATGCACATGATGATGGAGACATCCACATACATGACTTAGATTTTATGCCAATGGGTACTACAACTTGTATGCAAATTGATTTAAGTAAGTTATTCAAAAATGGTTTCTCAACAGGACACGGACATTTAAGACCACCTAAAGATATAATGAGTTATACAGCACTAGCTGCTATTGCAATACAATCAAATCAAAATGATCAACATGGAGGACAAAGTATTCCAGCTTTTGACTATTACATGGCACCAGGAGTACTATTAACATACAAAAAACAATTAAAGCAGACGTTATCAGACTTACTTGATTATTCAGGGTTTGAAACATTTGTAAACATGAATACATTAGTAAAAGAAATAGATAAACTAGATACTATTAAAGCAGATGTTTCATACTTTGATAAATTTATTAAAGAAAATGAAACTTTAGAAAGACTATTCAAGATGGCTCTTGATAAAGCTTTTAAAAAGACCAATAGAATTACTTATCAAGCTATGGAAGCATTTGTACACAATCTAAATACAATGCACTCAAGAGCAGGAGCACAAGTACCATTCTCATCAATTAATTTTGGAACAGATACATCAGCTGAAGGAAGAATGGTTATTGAAAACTATTTACTTGCAGTAGAAGCAGGATTAGGTCATTCTGAAACACCAATATTCCCTATTTCAATATTTAAAGTAAAAGAAGGAATAAACTATAATGAAGAAGATCCAAACTATGATTTATTTAAACTTTCATGTAGAGTATCAGCAAAAAGATTATTCCCTAACTTCTCATTTATAGATTCACCATTTAATATTCAATATTATAAACCTGGTGACTATACAACAGAAGTTTGCTACATGGGATGTAGAACAAGGGTTATAGGTAACGTTGCAGATCCAGATAGATGCATAACTCCAGGAAGAGGAAATTTATCATTCACATCAATTAACTTACCAAGATTAGGAATTAAACATGGTATTGCAACAAAGCAAAGAGAAAAAGCAGATTTGGATGGATTCTTTAAAGAATTTGATGAATTGATTGACTTAGTAAAAGATCAATTGCTTGAAAGATTTGAAATTCAATGTAACAAAAGAATATATAATTTTCCATTCCTTTTAGGGCAAGGAGTATGGCTTGATAGTGAAAAATTAAAACCTAATGATAGATTAAGAAAAGTTTTAAAACATGGAACTTTAAGTATTGGCTTTATTGGACTTGCAGAGTGCTTGAAAGCTCTAACTGGTGAACATCATGGAGAAAGTGAAGCAAGCCAAAAATTAGGGTTAAAAATTATTAAACATTTAAGAGATAAATGTGATGAATACAGTGCAAAATATAATCTTAACTTCACATGTCTTGCAACACCAGCAGAAGGACTATCAGGAAGATTTATAAATATAGACAAAGCAATATATGGAAAAATAAAAGGAGTTACAGATAGAAATTACTATACAAACTCATTCCATATACCAGTTTATTACAACATAACAATAAAAAAGAAAATTGCTCTTGAAGCTCCTTACCATGCATTAACAAATGCAGGACACATCTCATATATTGAACTTGATGGTGATACTTCAGAAAATGTAGAAGCATTTGAAAAAGTAATAAGAATCATGAAAGAAGCAGGAATAGGATATGGGGCAGTTAACCATCCAGTTGATAGAGATCCAGTATGTGGATATGTAGGAATTATTAAGGATGTTTGTCCAAAATGTGGTCGTCGTGAAGGCGAAGGAGTAAGTCTTGAGAAAATAACATCACTAAATAATTGTGATTGTGGAAGATAAAAAAATATAATATAAAATAGAAAGAGGTAAATAAAATGAAAAAAGAATTAGAAATTGAAACAGTTCAAACAAAAGAAAAAACTAAAGGAGAAGGTGTAGGATTCGAAAGAATTAGAAGAATAACTGGATATTTAGTAGGAACAGTAGACAGATTCAACAATGCTAAACAAGCAGAAGAACATGATAGAGTAAAACATTCATTCTAATATGCTTATAAGATTAGCAAGTAAATTGCAAAAAGATAGTATTGTCGATGGTGAGGGAATAAGAGCAGTAATTTGGACTCAAGGATGCCCTCATCATTGTCATAATTGTCATAATCCTGAAACATGGGATTACGATGGTGGCTTTTTAGTAGATGTTGAAGAATTAAAAAAAGAGATTAATACTTTAGACGATGAAGTAGGAGTAACTTTTTCTGGAGGAGATCCTTTTGAGCAAAGCGAAGCTTGTTATGAATTAGCAAAGTATATTCATAGCATTAAATTAAATGTTTGGTGTTATACTGGATATACTTATGAGCAACTACTAAAAAAAGGTGAAAAAGAGAAGTCAGTTTTAAATTTTTTAAATGAAATAGATGTTTTGGTAGATGGACCATTTATTGAAAAATTGAAAAGTTTTGAGATAAAATTTAGAGGATCAAAAAATCAAAGGCTTATAAAAGTAAAAGAATCTTTAAAAAAAGGAAAAGTTGTTTTATTAGATTTAGATAATAAAAAGAAAGAAAAGAAACAAGATATATATATATAAAATAAAAAATCTTCACTTATTATAAAATGGGTGAAGTTTTTTTGTGATTTAATATAATTCTATATAGAATTTATAAAATTAAGAAGGAATTTGATAAAAATATGTTAAAACCTCGATTTGTAAAGATTTTTAATGTGTGTTAAAGTCATAACGAACAGGAGGGTTTTATGATATTTTTAAACCAAAAAATTACTAAAGAAGATTCGTATGAATTAA
>JAFUTR010000038.1 GCA_017477845.1 Bacilli bacterium | reverse complement strand
TTAAAAAAACAACACCCCAGTAGAACGTCAAGTTTAATAAACTTGCCGCCCCACTAGAGCGTGTTGTTTTCATATACTTCTAAACCCCAACAAATCGTGTTGACCTTTTAATTTTTCACCCCACTAAAACTTGTTGAGCCATTTTTTTATGTCTAAAATTACTGGTAGTATAATTGGTTTTCTTCCTGTTAGTTCATAAATGTATGGAAATAAGTCTTGAGTTATTTGACTCTTTATGTCATTAAAAGTCACATTTTTTTCTTTTAATTTGTTAACAATTATACTTTCTGCAGTGGATTCTATTTTTTTAATTAATGCTTCATTTTCATTAATTAATACAAATCCTCTTGTAGTTATATTTGGATGTATTAATAATTCTTTGTTTTTCATATCAATATTAGCAATTACAACTAATATTCCATCACTTGCCATGATTTTTCTATCGTGTAATACAGCACTATTTATTTCTTCTAATCTATTACTATCAATAAATACATCACTTGCAATTACTGGAGTGTCTTTTGTTATTATATGATTATCAAGACTTAAAACATCTCCATTTTGAAGCACAAACGTATTTTCTTTTGGAATACCACATTCAATACCTAGATTTGCATGATTTTTAAGCATCCTATAATCTCCATGAAAAGGCATTAAATATTTTGGTTTAATTAGTCTTATCATTAATTTTAATTCTTCCATATTGGCATGACCTGATGTATGAATATCTGATAAAGATTGTGTTGTATAAACTTTAACTCCTTGTAAGTAAAGTTTATTGATAGTGTGACCTATGTACATTGCATTTCCAGGAATTGGTGATGATGAGAATACTACTACATCATCCGGTCTTAATTTTATTTGTTTGTGAGTTCCATTAGCAATACGAGAAAGTGCGGCCAAAGGTTCTCCTTGTGAACCTGTACAAAGTATAGTTACTTCACCTGGCTTTAAATTATTAGCTTCTTCTGGTGTTATTAAAACATCTGGGTGATCAATATATCCTCCTTCAATTGATATTTTAATATTATTTTCCATACTTCTTCCAAACACACATACTTTTCTTCCATGATTGTAACAACTTTCAATAATATGTTTTAATCTATAAATATTAGATGCAAACGTTGCTATTATCATTCTTTGAGTAGTATGTTTATTGAAAATATCATTTAAGGCATTATCTACTCTTGCTTCACTAAGACTAATTCCTTCGTTTAAAGCATTAGTAGAGTCACTTATTAAAACATCAACACCTTCTTCTCCAATTCTTGCCATTTTGTGTAAGTCTGCGATTGGTCCAATAGGAGTAAAGTCAAATTTGAAGTCTCCTGTTGTTACAATATTACCATCTGGTGTTTTAACAAGTATTCCGTGTGAATCTGGAATAGAGTGGGTCGTTCTAAAAAATTCAACTTGAAAATGTTTAAATTCTAGAACAGTTTTATCATCATATGCAAATAGATTATCATATCTAATATTTTTATCTTGTAATTTTAAACTAATTAATTCTTTTGCTTGGTTTGGGGCATAAATAGCAGGTAATTCTAAAGATTGCACTAAAAAAGGGATGGCACCAATGTGATCTTCGTGTCCATGTGTTATTAATAGTGCTTTAATTTTTTCTTGATTTTGTTTTAAAAAAGTAAAATCAGGAAGAACATAATCTATTCCTAATAGTCCTCCATCTGGAAAACTAATACCTGCGTCTATAATAAGAATTTCATCATCATGCATTACACAATACATGTTTTTACCAACTTCACCCAAACCACCTAAAATAATTATTTTAGTGTCGTTTGTTTTTTTAATCATTTTAATATAAACTCCTTTCTTTTTTTTAAAGAACTAACTATGAAATTATACTATGAAAATAAGATTTTGTCTATATTTTTCATATAATTAAAAAAGTCTGCTTGATTCAGACTTTACATTTTTATTAATTTTTTATTATTATCTTTTTTTGCTTTTCCAATTATTTTTTTATCTATAATTTCTTCTTTTTCTTCATCTACAAATTTATTTAATATAAGTAATAATTCATCAAGGTTAGATGAAGTATGACCTATTGATTTTTTGTTTATAGTATAGTGAAAATCTACTTCAATTGGTGTACTTTTTATAAAATTATTATAATCATCATAGAACATTTTAAAAGTTTCTAATTGTGAATAACTAATTTTTTTATTTTCAATATTTTTTTCGCCTTCAGTTAGATTAAAAATGATAAATTTGCCATCTTTTTCATAACTAATTCTTGCTGTAATATAATCTTTATAACAATTATTAGTTAATATTATTTTTTCTGAGTCTTCAATTTTTCCTCCACCATTTATTTCTTTATATGCTCTTGCTAAAGCGGCATTGTGGCTTCCTTCACCAAGACCGGAATTGTATCCTAAAACATATTGCTGATCAGTTATTACTAAGAATGCTCCATTTCTTTCACAATTATTGATATTACTTATATAATCATAAAAATTAAATTTATCTATCATTTCTCTGATATTAAAATTGTAATCTATATCATTACCATAAAAAGAGTTAATTGCAATATTTTTATTATTTGTTTTATTTATCATTTAAATCACCAGTTAATATGATAAATAAAAATATCATTATTGTCAAATTATTTTGCTATTATTATTGTTATTGTTGATCTATTTTCAATTATTTCTTTAACTGATTTATCTTTTTCTGATTGACTTATAATTGTTTCTTTCTCTTTTTCACTTTCTTCATAAATGAAATTTGTATCAATCGTATTTGAGAAAGAGTTAGCCCATTCTAGATAATCATTCTTTGTTTTACCTTCAAAATTTTTTAATGTGCAAATATCGTTATTCTCATTTTCTAGACAATCTATTTTTTGTATAACTGTTTTGTTAGTATTTCCAACTACTTTTATTGTTAATGTATTATCTTCTATTAAATCAATTCTTTTATGTTCTTTGTAGTTTTGTTCAATTATTGTTCCTATTTTTTTGTTGCTATTCGCTGTATATTCTATTTTTAATCTAATTCCATTTTCTTTTGCCCATTTATTAGCATAATCTAAGTTTTTTCCAACAAGGTTTTCTACAAGTTTATATGTTTCGGTATTATTATATCCTTTTCCTATAATCTTTTTTTCATAGTTCTCATCTTCTTTATAAGTAAACTCTTTTATTTGTTCTTCTTGTATTCCCTCAAGATTATCTTTCATAGCTTTTGTTACAGCTTTTTTACTTTCTTGATTAATAATGTAGTCCCATAATACCATTTTTGTTCTTTCATCATATATCATTTGGCCAGTACCATCTAAAAATAATTTGTTAATTGTTAAAGGGGTATTGGAATTGCTTTTTAGTAATACTTCCTTTCCTATATCATAGAAGGAGAAAATGGTTTTTTCACTCATATTTGTATCTATATTGTTTGAAATAACTGAAAGTAAGTTTTCTAAATCGCTAATGCTTGATAATGATTTTATTTTCTTAAAAATTGCTTCAATTATTTTTTGTTGATTCTCTATTCTTTTAAAATCACTTCTATATCCGCTTGTCCATTTAGAAGAGCAATACTCTTTATTGCTTTTTCTGTTTCTTGCAAGTGCAAGTGCTTGTTCTCCATTTAATGTTTGTAGTCCTTTTTCTATGTATACCATATTTTTACCAAATTGTCTTTTGCTATTTTGTTCACATAGATTATATGGAACATCTACTAAAATACCATTTAATGTGTCTACAAGTTTTACAATACCTGTGAAGTTTATTTTTACATAGTAATTAATATCTATATCAAAATAGTTTTGTAAAGTATCTATTACACATTGTGTTCCATTAGCAGCTGCATGAGTAATTTTATTTTCAATATTGTTTTTGAAACATGCGATAGGTATATATGAATCTCTTGGAATACTTAACATAGTAGCAGTAAGTGTTTTTGTGTTTACTGTTAAAAGTACTAGTGAATCTCCATTAAATGAATCTGCATTTTCAAGTCCATCTTTTACTGAATCAATTCCAATTAATAAGATTGTAAAACTATCTTCAATATTACTAGTATCAATTGTTTCTTTTTTAACTTCTTCATATTTTATTGTGTCTAATATTTTTAGATCTTTGCTTAAATTTGAAAATTCTTCATTACTAAATATATCTTCATAATTTGTTGGTATTATTATTAAATCTAGATTATTGTTATATAGATCTATTATCATTTCATGATAACCATCATAGTTTTTTATAGTATTGTTTTCTTTAAAATTATATTTATTTATTAATTCTTTTGATAATGAGTGTACTTCAAACTCGTTGATACCTATATTTTTACCTTTTAAGTTATTTAAATCTATATTTTCATTTTTTGTTAGAGAAACAATACTAGTTGAGTAGATTATATTTTTATTTAATTTTGAAAAATATGAATATATTTTATTTAGGTTATATCCTGTATAGATAAATAGAAAGGATATAATTATAAATGAAAAAGATTTTATAATATGATTTTTCTTATTGCTTTTTAGTGAATTAAATAATAAATATAAGTCTATTATTGTTAATATAGAAATTATTATGTATCTAAGAGTTGTTTCTATTTTTTCAAACAATAATATAGATTTTATTAAGTAAATGGAAGATAATATGAAGAAAAGAATAAGTATGGGATAGGATTTAATCTTTATTTTTTTATTCTTTTTCTTTTTCATTTTTTACTCCTTTCTAATAGATTAAAAAAGAGATTATTTCTTCTTTTTTTCTTTTGTTTTTGAAATATCTCTTTTTTCTTCTTTTTCCTCATTTATTTCATTATTTTTCTCTTTGTCATTATTTTTATTCTTAGCTTTTCTTTTCTTTTTTATACTTGATATTAGTATAAATAGATAAGTGACAAATAATAACCCTCCTAGAGATAAAATTATAAAAATGTAGTTTTGATTTTTTTCTTCGAGATTAGTTATTTTAGTTAATATGTTTTTATTAAATATTTGTAATGTATTTTCATTTTTATTATATTGATATAAGTTACTTTTACCAGTATTAATATTTGTAGCATTTATTATGTAGAAATTATCATTGTCATTTTCTTTTAATGCTTCAATTTCTTCATTGTTTATTTTTATTTTTGTTTTTGTATATCCTTCTAGTGTTTCAGTGATTGTGTTTTCTGTAACGATTAATGAATCAAATGCGAATTCTTTATATAAAATATAGTTATCATTTGCATATATATATAGTTTTATATTTCCTTCTTCGTCTTTAAGTCCTACCAAGGTAGTATTTGTAACATCATTTTTAAATGCTGGTATTTCTTCTTCATTAATTGTTACTGTAGTTTCTTGATAATTTGTATTTGGAAGAGTAAGTAATTCTTTTTTTCGTACTACATACATTTCTTTATTGTTTATTTTAACTAATATTGGTGTTAATTCTTTTACTTCTACATTTAAAGTGTAAGTTTTGCTACTTCCGTTTTGAGCAGTTACTACTAAATCTATTTTATTCATTCCTTCAGTAAGTTCATGTTTTCCAAGACCTGTTACTGTTGATGTTTTATCTTCTTTAGTACCAGTTATATTTATTTCTCTTACATCATTTTCAAGAGTTAATGAGTATTCTTTTATATTTTTATTGAATTCTGGTGTAATAGAGTAGTTATCTACTTTTAAACTAGATAAGTTATTATTTTTGCTGTAACTTGCTTCAAGTTGAGATTGTGTGATTATTGTTGTGGATTTTGAAGTAGTAGCATTATAACTAAAATTGTTTAAATTCCAATCTATTGCTTCGTAAATATTAAATTTTACTGTTGTTGTTCCACTTTTTTTGGCTCTAAATTTGAATGTATATGTAGCAGATTTTTTTACTCCATCGAAGTATGGTGCTGCATTAAGTGTCCCACTTACAAGAGTTAATTTATCACTATCATAACTGAAGTTATATCTGATACTTCCAAGTAGTTCACTTGATGATACTGTTACCGTATATGTAATTGTATTTCCTACTACTATTTTGCTTGAGGAAGATGATATATTTACTTTTAGAGTAGCAGCATTTACTTTTATAATAGAAATTGAAAGTAGTATAACTAAAACGTATAATATTTTTTTCAATAATCTCATATATCCTCCTATCCTTGACTAATATTTGTAACATTTAATATATGTTTTTGAATCATTAATAAATCAACGACATTTATTTTATTATCTTTATTAACATCAGCAGCTTTTAAATAGCTGTTTGTTAGTTTAGTGTATCCTAAAATATTTTTTTGAACTGATAATAAATCAACAACATTAATCGTTCCATTTCCATCTATATCACCAAATATTACTACTTCATATGTTAAATCTTCTTTACCATTAGAAATAGTTATTTTATCTCCTGTAACTATAGTTCCTTCAGTTTTTGCATTATTATTTTTATCTTTGATATTAACACTAGTTGTGTTATATTTTTTCGTTAGATTTGTAATTATAGTTGATATATTTGTTCCAAGTGTAACTTTGGATAGATATTTTTCATTAGTATTATATCCGGATGATTTAAGTATTTCTGATATTGATACTGTGTTATTTTCATTATTTTCTTCTTTATTATCTATTTTTGTTGGTTCTTCTTTTTCATTATTTGTTATTTCTTCATTATTTCCTTCAACTTTTTCTTGTCTTATTATATTTATTTTATATGTTCTAGTACTTTTATTTTGAGCCGTTACTACAATATTAATAGTTGTATTATTATTTTTTAATTCTATTTTTCCAATACCATCAATTTTGGCTTTGCTATTTATTTGTGTTGCTTCAATATTAACTGATTCTTGATATGGAATATTTACTGTATATTCTTGTGTATCGCTATTGAAATTTGTAACTAGTGTGCCATTTACTTTTAATTCTTTTAACCAGTTATTTGGGTTTCCTGGATTAGGAAGTGTAGTTTTATCTGGAAGGCCATCATATATTGGAATAGCAAATACGAAATCTTTTTCTATCAAACCATATGTTTTGTAAGCATTGTATGTTGATATAGCAGGGGAAACTAGTGCTGTTATATTTGTTGTATATTGATGCCATAATGGTTTGGTTGCACTTATTGCTGTATTAAATTTTTGGAAATATGATGTGTATTGTCCACAGTTAACATAGTTATTTGATATTATTTTAGAACCATTTACAATTGCTTTTTCTTGTGAATCCCATCCAACACTTTTGGCATATTTAAGTGATTGAAGTTTAGGATTACTTGATGAAGATGCACCAATATTGTAGAAATTATAATATCCAGTATAGTTTACTCCATCTTGTAATACTCCAGCTTTACCATTTGAACATATATTATTTGAAGAAGTTCCTACTTCTTGTTTTGCAAGAGAAGCAAGATATACAGGTGATACTTTTGATTCTTCTGCAGCTTTCATAAAAAATGGTGCAAATTGTCTTAAGAATTCAGATGATAAAGTATGTTTAACAACATCGATTGTTTGGTATGATTGATAGTAGAATAATTCTTCAAACATGAATATTTGCTTCTCATCTAAGAAATTTCTTGGATCTAGATAATAAGCGATTGTTTGTCTATTTGCTTGGAACCAATATGTTCCATCGTGTGGAATAAATTTATCCTCATTATGATTATAATCTGCTTCTTCTACTGATAAGTATCCTTCATATCCATTTTGAGCATATGTTGGATTAACATTTAATAAACTTGTCCCAGATGAATCTTGACTATTTAATGCATTATTCCAACTATATTTTGATTTAACTCCTTTAAAAATCCAAGTAGGATGAAGTTTATGTAATTCTTTTAGTTTTATTTTATATGAATTTGGAAATCCTTGATCAGTTAAGTATTTGTCAAATTCTTCATCAGTCATTTCTTTCATTTTTTGACTTTCTTCACTAGTCGTATTTTGTTTATCTAAATCTATTACAACTATATCTTCAATAAATGTTGAACAAACAAATCCAGTTTTGTTATCGTCTAATTTTATTTCGGCCCATTTGTCGTTACAACCATTTCCACTATCTTTATATGAAAGAATAGTAACTATGGAATTATATTTAGCAGTTGCAATTTGCATTTCAGATGTGCTAGGACCTTTTCTAACTTTAAGATTATTTGTTGCTGCAACTCTTCCAGTTGTAAGTGTTTCTGCATTTATTTTTATTGGTGTCATTAGTAAAAGAACTAAAATAGTTATAATGTATCTAATACCTTTACTTTTCATTTTACACCTCCATTTTTACTTAAATATATTATACATTATTGGAGTGTTAGTAGTCCACATAAGGCTTTTAAATGGAATTAAAAACAACAAAATTAGACATATATTTACACTTGATTTTATTATTAAAGAACTCTATTAATTTTTTGTAAAATTTGGTAGAATATATCTAGCAGGTGATTTATATGAAGAAATCTATTATGACTTTTCTTTTTTTACAAATGTTGTTAATTATAGGTAATTTTTTTAATTTCAATTTTAATGCAGTTAGTTTGAATTATTATAGTGTTATTAAAATATTACTTATTTTCTTTGTTTTTTCATATATTTCTTTATTCTCTAATGATAGTAAAAAAATTAGATTAATAGAATATTTTTCTTTTATACTTTTACTTGTTTTATCTATATTAGAAAAGGAAAATATAAATACTACGATACATTATTTATATGTTTTATCTTCTTTTTTCTATTTAATTTCTTATTATAGAGAAAATATGGTTAAAAGATATAGAGTTATAAATGTTTTATCTTTATTACTTATTTTTCTTGATTTTTACATTTTGTTTACAAATAGTGGTAGTTTTACTTTACAATTAATAGTTAATATTTTAATTCCTATTTCTCTTATATATTTCGAGAGTAGAAAAGGATTATCTATTTTTATTATTTTACTAAATTTACTTATTTTTCTTATTTGTAACATGAATTTAATTGCTTATAATTTACTTGGACTATTATTCATAATGTTTTTATATTTTTTAATAAAAAAAGATAATAGACTTATAAGTTTTTTATTATTTTCAATAGTTCTTATCATATCTATTTTTGATAATATATTTAGTATAGAAGTTTTATATGATTCAGTTTTCTTATTTGATTTTAGTTTTAATTTAACATCATGTTTAGTAATTATTCCTTTTTTAATTTATTTATTATTTCTTATATATAAAGTAACTCATTTTAAAAATTATTCCTTAAGACTAATACTATGTAGTTATTTGGCTTTATTAATTACATCATTTATGATATTATCATTTGAAAATATTAATAATGAATTTATTATTTTAACTTATATTTATTTATTGGTAATGATTTCTAGTTATCTAAAGAATGAAAGAGAAAAAGAAGATAAAGTAAGTATTGTTGCTCTACATTTAGGGTATGGTGGAATAGAGAAATTTATTTCATCTTTAACTCAGATGATTGGTAAGGATATTGATATAATATCTGTTTATATGTTATATGATGAACCAGCATTTTCTTATAATGCTAATATCAGATATTTAATTCCATATGGTCCTAATAAAAAAAAGTTAAAAAAAGCTCTTTCTGATAAAAATATTTTTAAAATAATAAAAGAAATGGTAAAGGCAATTAAAATTTTGTATTTAAAAAAGTATGAAGTTATTGAAAGCATTGAAAATATTAATACTAAGTATATTATTACTACTAGAGAAATTCATAACGAATTAGTTGGATATTATGCTTCTGGTAATATTATTAAAATAGCGAGTGAACATAATTATCACAATGATGATAAAAGGTATATAAAAAGAGTTGTTAAGTCAGTAAGAAATGTAAATTATTTTGTATTAGTGGCAAAATATTTGGAGGAATATTATCGACCAATAGTAAGATGTAAAACGCTTTATATTCCAAATGTTATAGATAATCTACCAAGAAAAACAAATAAAGTAAGAAATCATAATTTAATTAGTATTGGGAGACTTTCATCTTTGAAAGCTCAAGATGAGCTTATATTGCTTGTTAATATGTTAAAAGATAAATATAAAGATATAACTTTGACAATTGTTGGTGATGGAGAAGAAATAGATAATCTTAAATACTTAATAAAAAGCCAAAAACTGGAAAAAAATGTACATTTAACTGGATTTTTAAATAGGAGTGAGATAGAATTGAAACTATTAGAAAGCAATATCTTTGTTACAACTTCAAGATCAGAAGCTTTTGGGCTTGTTGTAATTGAAGCACAAAGTTATAAACTTCCAGTTATAGCATTTGATAGTGCAAAAGGAATTAAAGAGATATTAAAAGATACCGGTATTCTTGTTAGAAATAGAGATTTATCTATAATGAGAGATGAAGTTATAAAATTATTTGAAGATATACAATATAGAGATGAAATAGCTGCTGCTTCTTTCGAAAATTCAAAGAAATATCTTTTAAAAAATGTTAGTAAGGAATGGAATAAAATAATTAAATAGAGGGTGGTAAAATGAAGAATAAAAAGAAAAAAGTTCTATTTATATCTTCAACAGGAGGACATTTATCAGAATTACTAAGGTTATCTCCTATGTTTGAAAAATATGACTATTTTATAATAACAGAAAAAACTAAATCAAATTTAGGCCTTTCTTATGTATATCCTAAAAGAGTTGGATATTTGGTGTATGGCACAAAAAGAAGATTTTTAACATATCCATTTAAACTTATTTATAATTCATTTAAGAGTTTGTATTATTATATTAAAATTAGACCACGTGTTATAGTTACTACAGGAACTCATACAGCTGGACCTATGTGTTGTATTGCAAAATTATTTGGGAGTAAAGTTGTTTATATTGAAACTCTTGCGAATAGCAGAACAAAAACTGCTACTGGAAGGATTTTATATCATATTGCTGATTTGTTTATTGTACAGTGGGAAGAAATGTTAAAATTGTATCCTAAAGCAAAGTTTGGAGGGTGGATTTACTAATGATATTTGTAACTCTTGGAACTAATGATGAAAGTTTTGAAAGATTATTAAAAGCTATTGATAGAGAAATAGAGAAAGGAACAATAAAAGAGAAAGTTATTGTTCAGGCAGGATGTACTAAATATAAAAGTAAAAATATGGAAATATTTGATTTAATGTCTCGTGAGCAATTTGACGAATATATAGAAAAATGTGATTTACTTATAACTCATGGAGGCGTTGGTAGTATATTAACTGGAATAAATAAAGGCAAAAGAGTTATTGCAGTACCGAGACTTGCCAAATATAATGAACATGGTAATGATCATCAATTACAAATTGTAGAAAACTTTATGAAAAAAAAATACATAATTGGAGTTAAGGATTTAAATAAAATTGAGAAGGCAATAATAAAAGCACGCAGTTTTAAACCACAAAAATTTGTTAGTAATACAAATAATATCATTAACATGATAGAGGACTATATAGATAATTTATAGAGGTATTATATGAAAGAAAAAATAGAAATTATTGATTATAAATATAGAATAACTATTTTAACATTTATTATTTTTATGATTATAGGTGTTCTTGTTCCATTAAGCGGAGATGATTATTCAAGTTATCTAATTGGTAAAAAAGGAATACTTTCTTGTTTACAAAATATTGATATAAAAGATGGTAGATTTATAAGTGGTTTTTTTACTAATTTTTTTTCTTATAATAAGATTTTTTTTGATATTAGTTTAGCATCTTTAATGAGTTATTTTGTAAAAATTTGTAATGACTTAATGGGTAGTGTTAAGAACAAGTATGCTTATTTATATCCACTAGTTGGTGTGTTAATGGTAAATGTATTCATGTTTTCATATAATTATTTGACTATTAATGCAGCACTTAGTTATACATTTCCATCGATAATGATTATTATTTATTATTATCTTATTAATACATGTGATGAAATGAATTATAAAGTTGTAGTAAAACTCATACTTTTGTCTTTGTTTATAATGTTGTCATCTATTTATTTGGCAATCGCATTTTTTATTTCAAATATTTTAAATATAATAGTTAAATATAATAAAAAAAATGGAAAAAAACATTTATTACTTTTATTGTTGCAGATTTCTTTATTAATATTTAGTTTGTTAAATATGAAAGGTGAGTTATTCTTTTTAGATAAAAATTATATGTTTAATAATATCCCATATTTAATAGAAGAAGTATTTTCAAAAAATATTTTATTAATTGTAGTTGGTGCAATTCCAATTAATTATTATTTACATGATAAATTAAAGAATAATATGTATTGTAGAGTAATTATTGCTTTATTTGATTTAATATTAGCTTTTTCACTATGTTATAACTTCTTTCATTATTCTTTTGTAAATCTTAATTTAGTATTAAGTAAATATAGTGGGGTGTTTGCAACAGAAAATTGGTATTATATTATATATTTTTCGTCTTATATAGTTTTATTTGTATTAAGTGTTAATCATTTTGTAAATAAAATTAAAGTAAGACATATGGTTAATAATTTAATTGTTATTTCATTAATTATTTTATTATTTATTCTGATATCTCCAATGTTTGATAATGGAAACATTATATTTTTAATGTTTACAATAATTCTTTCTTGTAGTATTTTATCTAAAGATATGAATGTTAAAGTGTATTCTAGGACTATAAGAAGTATTTTTTATTTATTGATTATTTATTATATTTCTGTATTTGCAGTTGTTAAGTATATTGACATAACAAGAAGTGATTATATAAAAGAACAATTAGATGCTAATGATACAAGAATTGAAGTAAAAGCTAATCCAATTAATCTTATTTATAAAAGTAATCCGAGTGAAGGAGACTTAATAAATAATTTTAAAAAATATTATGAAATACCATTAGATTATTCTATTGAAGTTAAGTATTTTGGTATATTTGAAAAAATTGAGAGGAAAGTTAAAGAAGATCGTTAAACTGATGCTAAAAAAATAAAAAACTTTACTTTTAATAAAATGAGTAAAGTTTTTTTCTTCTTTTAAATAATTCTAAAAAAGAATAATTAAAATTCAAAAATAATTGTTTATAAATTTATGAAATCCTTGATTTGTCAAGGATTTTTATATGTGTTAAG
>JAFUTR010000001.1 GCA_017477845.1 Bacilli bacterium | reverse complement strand
GGTGGAAATTTTTTAAAAATCGATGAAAAAGATGAAAAAAAGGAGAAAAATTTTTGAATATTAAAAAAATATTCATTTTCTCCTTTTCCCATATGGGCGAACGCGTAATTTTTCACCCCACTAAAACTTGTTGAGCCATAACTTTAGATGTTTATGATTTTTTTGATATACTTATATCATCTCATAATAAAATTGGTGATATAAGTATTTTTTTAATTATAAAAAATATAATTATAATGGTGAAATATGAATAATTATGTTTTAGATTTAATTGATAATTTTGGCTATTTAGGAATGTTTTTAGGTATGGTTTTAGAAGCGGTTATTATAATAATTCCAAGTGAACTAATTCTTGCAACTGGTGGAATTCTAGCTTCACGTGGTGTATTTAACTTTTTCTTAACATTTTTAACTGGACTTTTTGGAAGTGTTTTTTGTGCAATTATTATTTATTATATGGGGTATTTTGGAGGAAAGCCATTCATTAAAAAATATGGAAAATACTTTTTTATGAAAGAAACTGATTTAGAAAAGTCTAATGAATGGTATGAAAAATATGGACTTATAGCGTCTTGCGTTGGAAGAAATATTCCAATTGTTAGAACATTAATATCACTTCCAATTGGAATATCAAGACTATCTTTTTCAAAATTTTTAATATATACAATTATAGGAAGCATTCCATGGACTTTTGTCTTTGTCTATTTCGGATATTCTCTTGGCAGTAACTGGACAATCTTAAAAGAAATAATGGATAAACTTAAAATCCCAATTATTCTTTTACTTATAATCTATCTTTTAAGTAAAATATTTTTTGCAATAAAAAAGGGATAATACTATCCCATATAAAACTTGTGGTTTAAAAAGCAATCAATTGTCTTTTTACTTGGTGAAAAAATGTTTTTAGGAAGATTATCTAAATCGAACCAACACCATTTTACTATTTCATCAGGCTCCATAGCTTGTGGAGTACCTTCAAACTTTCTTGCAATCATTCCAACAGAAATATAATGAGCGAATTCATTTTTATCTGTTTGAACACATATTACTTCTAAATCTTTTACAGTTATACCTGTTTCTTCAAAAGCTTCACGACGACCTGCTTCTTCAAAAGTTTCTCCATATTCTATATTCCCTCCAGGCATAGTCCATGTTCCTTCTTCATGTAACTCACTATCAGCTTTTTCTTCATCACTATTTCTAAGCCCTAGGAGAATTTGATTTTTATCATTTAAAACAATTACTCCACAACCACCATTAATATGATTTTGTAATGCTACCATAAATACCTCCTAGAGTAATTATATTGAAAAAAATAATATTTTTCAACTTATACTTTTCATGTTATACTTATTATGGTGATATTATGAATAATCAGTATGGACAAAATAACCCTTATAACAATGGGCAAAATAATGGCTATAATAATGGATTTAATAATTCTTTTGATGCACAAAACCAGAATTTTAGAAACTCATATAATCAAGGATATAATCCTTATAATCAAAATGGGTATTATCAAAATCAAATGTTAAATAATAATAACTATAATAATATGAATAAAGAAGAGTTTTCATCATCTCCTCCAAAAAAGAAAAAATACACGAAAAAAATAATTATTTCTTTAATAATATTATTAGTTATTATTGGAGGAGTGTATGGCTCAATTAAGTTTTATCAATATTTAAATAGAAAAACTAGAACATTTATGATTTATATGGTTGGATCTGATCTTGAGTCTAAATCAAGTCAAGGAACATTTAGTCTATCTGATATAGTTGGAGAAAATATCGATTTACAAAACAATAATGTGGTTTTGATGGTTGGTGGTGCTAATGAGTGGCATAACTTTGTAAATAAAGATGAAATAGGAATTTACAGACTTACTAGTCAAGGATTTTCCAAAATAGAATCTAAAGATATTGTAAGTATGGGTTCAAGTGAAAACTTATCTTATTTCTTAGATTTTGTATATGATAGATATCCTGCCAAAAATTATGATTTGATTTTTTGGAATCATGGATTAGGTGCTCTTGGAATAGAACAAGATGAAGTAAGTAGTGACTATTTAAGTATTTATGAACTTGATAAAGCACTTAAAAATAGTAACTTTAATGATGAAAAATTAGAAATGACTATTTTTTATAACTGTTTAGCAGGAAATGTTCAAATGGCAAACGTTATGAGTAAATATTCAAATTATATGGTAGCTAGTGAAGAAGTATTATATTTATCTAAATTATTAAGTAGATTTAATTTCCTTGAGAAGGTAGAAACTAGTGATACACCATATCAAGTTGGATATCATTTTATTGAACAATCTGATAGTGTTATGAAACTATATAATTCTACTCATACAGATAAACTTGATTCAACTTTATCAATATTTGATTTAAGTAAAATAGATGAATTAAATAAAAAAGTAGATGCTTTCTTTAATTCAATTGATTTAAATAAATATTACTATAGTGTCTCTTTTTCAAGAATGAAACTTCATACTTATGGTATTAGTCAAACAAGAGATTATGACACTGTTGACTTATATGAATTAGTTGAATCCTTAACACCATTTTCAAATAATACTAGTGCTTGTGATGATTTGCTAAGTGAAATAAATGAATTTGTTATGTATACAAGTAGTTTAAATGAGCACTCTAATGGAGTATCAATTTATTTCCCATATTTTGGAAGTGATTCTGCAATTGAGTTGCATCTTGATTTATTTAATAGTCTTTGGAGTAATAAATATACTGAATTTATAAATAATTTTTATCAAATTAGAAGTGGTGCAAAACTTAGTATAAGAAGTAAAACTGGCAAAAACATTAATGAACTAAAGAATGAAGTTGTAGTAAATAACGATAAAATTAGTATTGAATTAACGGATGAAGAAAAAGAAAAATACATTTACTCTAATATTTATTTATTTAAAAAAGATAAAGATAATAAATATGATTTAGTTTTGAAAAGTGATGATTTAACACTTGATAAAAATACTCTTACATATAACTATAAAGGATTGTTAACTGTCAATAATACAATAGTTTCTTCTTTCGTTGAAGATGGAAAAGAAAAAGTTTATGCAAAAGTAGAAAAAGACAATAATAATTTAAGTATAATTGCTAATATAAACGATAAGAAAATAACTAGCATTTTACTTGATAGTGGTGACTACCCAAAATCTAGTATTATTGAACTTGATGATTTTGATAGTATTAGTATTACTACCAATAAATATGATTTGATAGACAAAAATAAATTAAATGAGATTTGGGATTATTCTTTTGAAAAGAGTAATAGCAAAGATTTTAAAACAAACGATTTAACTTTTGACTATGAAAAAGTAAATCTTGATGACTATTATATAATGATAGAGATGCATGACTCTTATAATGACTCTTACTATTCAAAGATTAAAGGTAACTAATAGTTATGAAATGTCCAAATTGTAATGTAAGTGTTTTAGATAATTCTAAGTATTGTCCTAGATGTGGAATTCTTTTTGAAAGTGATGATATAAAAAAATATACTGAAATGTTTGATATAGATTTATTGGAAATTTATTTTCCTAATAAAAAATTAAAATTTCATATTGATAGATTATCACTTCCGTATATGTCATTTACATATCATTATGCAATATATAAGAAAATGTATAAAGAAGCTTTATACAGTTTTATTACACAAGTATTAATACATTTTCTTTTGATTCTAGGAGGAAGAATAATTAGTGATTCAATAGGTTTTATGTTTTTTCCTGTATTATTTATAATTATGGGTTCTATTGTTACTTATTTCTATTATGTTTTTAACTTTGATAGATTATTAATTGAAAATAGAAAAATGAGACTTAATAAGATAATTTCAAATAATGAAGGAAAAAGTGAAGAAGATATTATTAATCTTTTGGAAATTGATAGTAAAAATAATATCAAAGGTTTAATTATTACGATTATTATTGAAATAATAGTTATTATATTTTTACTTTTATAGTACTTAATTTAATTATTAAGTACTTTCTTTTTGAGTAGTAGAATGCTATAATTATTCTATGAGGTGAAATGGATGAAAAAGTTATCTTTAATAATGATTTTAGTAACTATATTACTTTTCTTTTCAACAATTAAAGTTGAAGCTAAAGTAGTAGGAGTTAAGCATAAATTTGATAATACTGTAATTACTTATAGAGATTCTGATAGTAGTGGTGGAGGATCTGTTAGTTGTGAAGGATTATTAACAAGTGAAGGTATTGCATTTATTCATAAAATATTAAATTATTTTAGAATACTTGGGCCAATTGCATTTCTACTATTTATTGGACTTGATTTTGCTCAAGGAATATTAGCTCAAGATGATTCAATTCTAAAAAAAGCAACTAGCAAGATTGTATCAAGAGCAATAGGACTTGTTTTACTTATTTTAGTTCCTACAATAGTTGGAGTTATTTTGGATCTTCCTGGAGTAAGAGATGCCATTGAAATTCCAAATGACCCACTTTGTGGTACTATGGCCTCATTTCCAGATGAGAATAATTACATAATTGAGTAGGTGATAAAATGGTATATTTAGATTATTCAGCAACAACACCAACTTCTAAAGAGGTTTTAGAATCATTTAATAAAGCTAGTATAGATTATTTTGCAAATCCTAATTCTCTACATAAATTAGGTGTTAAGGCAAATGAACTTATTAATGCTTCGACTAAACAAATCGCTGATATTCTAGGAGTTAAGAGTAGTGAAGTTATTTATACAAGTGGTTCAAGTGAATCAAATAATATGGCTATAAAAGGAATTGCAGATAGATATAAAACTCGTGGTAAACATATTATTACTACAGAATTTGAGCATTCTTCTATTTATGGTCCAATTGGCTATTTACAAAGATATCAAGATTTTGAAGTTGATTTTGTAGAAACTGATGAATTTGGTATTGTTAAACTTGATTCATTAGAAAAATTAATTCGAGATGATACGATTCTTGTAACAATTTGCAGTGTTAATAGTGAAATAGGTATAAGACAACCTATCGAAGAAATTGCTAAAATAGTAAAGAAACATCCAAAATGTTTTTTCCATGTGGATATGACTCAAAGTATTGGTAAGGAAAAAGTATCACTAGAAAATGTTGATCTAGTATCTTTTTCTGCACATAAAATATTTGGAATTAAAGGAATTGGGGGCTTAATTAAAAAAGAAAAAATAGAATTAGAGCCACTAATTCATGGAGGAAAGAGTACTACTATATTTAGAAGTGGAACTCCACAACTTCCTTTGATTGTTTCTTTATCTAAAGCATTACGTCTTGCTACAGAAAATCTTGATAATAATATTAAAAAAATAGAAGAGTATAATAGTTATTTAAAAGATAGATTAAGTAAATATGATAAAGTTAAAATAAATAGTAATTCTTATTCAATACCACAAATTCTAAATATCAGTGTATTAGGGGTAAAACCTGAAACACTTCAGCATGCACTTGAAGAGTATGATGTTTATATTTCTACTCAGACTGCATGTTCTAAAGGTGGAGAAATGTCTAAGGCTGTTTATGCTTTAACTCATGATGAAGCCCGTGCCTTATCAAGTGTAAGAATTAGTATTTCTTATGTTACAACAAAAGAAGAACTAGATTTATTTATGGATGCATTTGATAAATGCTACAGAAAGCTTGTGGATCTTAGATGAAAATAGTTAAGATTAGTGCTATATGGTGTCCTGCTTGTATTATTACTAATAAATATTATAAAGATGTTAAGAAAAACTTTCCTAATATCGAGTTTATCGATTACGATTTAGATTTTAATGAAGAGGAAGCAAAACCATATAATGTTGGAAATATTTTACCAGTTATTATTTTTTTAGATGATGATGATAAAGAAATTAAAAGAATAATTGGTGAGAAAAAACAAGAAGAATTAGAAAAAGAAATAAGGGATGTTTTTAATGAAGAAAAGTAGAAAAGTATTCTATATCTTTCTTCTTCTTTTATTGCTATCTCCTTTAATTGTTAATGCAATATCAAACTCTTATAACGATAAATTAGCAGTAATACTTGGTAAAGAAATAGAAGAAGATAAGATTAATTTTTATTTCTTTCGTGGAGAAGGATGTCCCCATTGTAAAGAAGAAGAAAAGTTTATTGAATTATTGAAAGATATATATAAAGACAAGATTAATTTTTATGATTACGAAACATGGTATGATCAAAATAATCTTAACTATATGTATGTGGCTAAGACACTAATGAAAGATCAAGTTAGTGCTGCTGTTCCTTATACAGTAATTGGTGAAGAAACTTATCTTGGATATAATGATGCCATTGGAAAAAAGATAGAAACTAAGATAAAGGAGTATCTTGAAATTATTACTGAAGAAGAAAGTCTAGCTGACAAGTATAAAGAAGATATACCACTTTTGGGTACAATTGATAAAAGAGATGTATCAATATCATTAGTAGCAATTATTCTAGGATTTATCGATGGATTTAATCCATGTGCAATGTGGGTTTTGTTATTTTTGATAAATATGTTAATTGGTATGAATGATAGAAAGAAAATGTTAATAATTGGACTTACTTTCTTATTTACTTCAGCTTTAATGTATTTCTTATTTATGCTAGGAATTACTAATATCTTATCATTTATTTCAGTTCCTGTTATTAGAACTATTATCGGTGTAGTTGCACTACTAGTAGGTATCTATAATGTTTATAAATTCTTTAAAGAAAGAAAAGAAGACGCTGGATGCCATGTTGTTGATGAGAAGAAAAGAAAGAAGATATTTAATAGGATTAAGAAGTTTACAACTGAGAAAAATATTTTCTTAGCATTAGGTGGAGTAGTTATTCTAGCAATATCAGTAAATGCAGTTGAACTTGCTTGTTCAAGCGTTTTCCCAGCTACTTTTGCAGAGATTATGGCTGTTAATAATGTAAGTGGTATTGCAAAGATTTTATATTTGCTTTTATATACATTATTTTATATGATTGATGATATGATAGTATTTATTATTGCAGTATCAACTTTAGAATTGAGTACAACAAGTACTAAGTATGGAAAATATTCTAAAATAGTATCTGGTATAATTATGCTTCTTGTAGGACTTTTATTAATTTTAAAACCAGAATGGTTGATGTTGAATTTTTAAGGAAAGAGAAATCTTTCTTTTTTTTCGACATTTTTTTCTTCTTCCATCTGATATCTTATTATTGGTGATAATATGAAAAGTAATTATTTTATTCTTTTACTTGTTGCAATTGTTCTAGGATTTATTTCTGCGGAGGCTGTTTATAAACAATATCAAGAGAATTTGGATGCTACAGAGTATAACGCCTATCTAATTCAGATTGGTAGTTTTGATAATGACCCTGAAGTTGATGAAAGTAAATATTTAGTTTTAAAAGAAAATGGTATTTATAACGTTTATGCAGGAATTACTACAAAGCTAAACAACGCAACCAAAATAAAAGATATTTATAAAAAACAAGACATTGAAAGCTATATAAAACCAACAGTAATAGACAATATTGAGTTTATGAGTAATCTTGAACAATTTGACATTTTGTTGTCAGAAGTTGACGATGATGAGAACCTAATTTCGATAAATGATGTAATTTTATCTAATTATGAGGAGATTGTTTTAGGAAATTAAAAAGTTTTGAATAATAATATTATTGGTGATAAAAATGTTAATAAAAGAAATACCTCTTGAAGAAAGACCAAGAGAGCGTCTTTTAAAATATGGCGCTAGTAATCTTTCAAATGAAGAATTATTATCAATAGTATTAAGATGTGGTACTAAAAATGTTTCTGTTAAAGAATTATCTAGTAATATTTTGAAAGAGTATAAAACACTTTCTAATATTAAAAATGCAACTATCAATAAACTTTCTTTAATTAATGGAATGGGCCTATCAAAATCAATGGTTATTGTTGCAATGCTTGAATTATCTAAAAGAATATATGTTGATGATGACAGTAATTTGAAAATTTGTTTTAATAATCCAAAAAAAATATATGAATATACAAAATACATGTTTAGAGATAAAGAACAAGAACTTTTTTATTGTCTTTATTTTAACAATAAGCAGCATTTAGTTGGTAAAGAACTATTGTTTATTGGAACAGTGAACAAAAGCTTAACTCATCCAAGAGAAATATTTAAATATGCTTATTTGTATTCAGCATCTTCAATAGTCTGTCTTCATAATCATCCATCAGGTGATGTTACACCATCAAGAGAAGATATATCTTTTACTAGTGCACTCGTAGAAATAGGAAACATTCAGAAAATACCTATAATTGATCACATTATTGTTTCTAATAATAATTATTATAGTTTTCAAGATAATGGGAAAATTAATAATAGGTGATTTTTATGAAAAAAAAGAAAAAGAGGGATAATAAAACAAAGAAAAAACTTATTTTGATGCTTATTTTTTTATCTCTTATTTTTTCATATTTTGAATTTAAAAATGACTTAAATATTGGAGGAGTAATAAAAGATTTGGTTTACTATCCGACTAGATTTACAACAACTGGGCTTATTATAGAACATTCAAGCGAAGAATTAATCTCTGAGAATAGAGAACTAAAAAGGTTATTAGAAATTGATTATTCTTTGAAAGATTATAAAAGAATAAATGCTTCTTTAATTTTTCGTAATAATAATTATTGGTTTGTTGAGTTTACTATCAATAAAGGGCTTAATGATGGAATTAGAGATAATATGGCAGTAGTGGGAGATAATGGTTTAATAGGTAAAATAAAAAATACTTCTTTTAATACATCGACAGTTAAATTAATTACTGATATTGATTCTATTTCAGTTAAAATAAATGATAATAATAAAGTGTTATATTCAGTTAATAATGAACTTATAATAAAAGGAATTAATGATAGTGATGATATAAAAATAGGAGATAAAGTATTAACTAGTGGACTTTCTGATATATTTCCAGAAGGAATAATAATTGGTGAGATTTTAAGTTTTGATAAAGATTTAAAAGGAGTCGGTAAAACAGCTAAAGTTAAATTAAGTCAAGATATTAATAATATTAAATTTGTATCAGTCTTAAAGAGGTATATAAAATGATTTTAGGTATTATTTCTTTAATACTTGATTTTTTAGTTCCAATATCTTCTATGTTTCTTATAACATTTATTATTCTTTCTTTATACTATAGAAAAAATATCAAAATATCATTAATTCTACTACTTATTTACAGCATTTTTAATGGAATGTTTTACTATAATTTATTTTACTTTTTAACTATTTATTATTTCTTTAATTATGTAAGTAATAGAAATATTAAAAATAGTTTAATAACTTTGTTACTATCTTTATCTTTTTATGATATATTTTTATATTTGTTTTTATACTTTATTAAGAAACTAAGTATATCTTTTATAATTATTAAAGTTTTATTTAGTTTAGTAATTAACTATTTATATTTAATCATTATTTATTTAGTAGGAATGGTTCTAAAATCACAAAAACTTCAGTATAAATTAATGTGATTAATATGAATAAATATAATAAGAAGAAAGTAGTTAAAGATAGTAATATTAATATTTTTTTTAAGAGATTGGTTACTAAGATAATGATATGTATTATTCTTTTTTTAACATTTATGATATGTTTAAAAAAAGTAGATGGATTTGATAAACTGATATATGAACATGTCTTTAATAAGTCATTTTCCTTTGCTAAAATTAACTCTTTATATACTTCATTATTTGGTAATTTATTTCCTAGTGTTGACATTCAAGAAGATGTTTTAGTAAGTGGAGAATCTTTAGTGTATAATGACTCTAATTCCTATAAAGACGGAGTTATATTAACTGTTGATGATAACTATTTAGTCCCTTTCTTAAAAGATGGGATAGTAGTCTTTATTGGAGAAAAAGAAGGATATGGTAATGTTTTAATTGTGGAAGATGAAGATAACGTAAATATTTGGTATTGCAATATAATTAACTCAAATATAAATATTTATGATTACGTAAAAAAAGGTGATATAGTAGGTAATGTACTCGATAATAAATTAATAATAGTATTTAAGAAGAATGGAGAAGAACTAGATTATAAAGAATATATTTAAAATATCTTCTTTAACGTATTTGTTTATTTTTCTTTCTTTTTTTACAGGTCACTTTAAGAAAATAATAATTTATATGAGTTTAATAATATTTCATGAATTTGGACACTTTTTAGCAGCACTATTATTCAAATATAAAATAGATAAAATATATATCTATCCTCTTGGAGGTATTATAAAATTTAATGATTATATAAATAGAAAAGTATATCAAGAATTATTAGTTACTATCACAGGACCACTATTTCAAATAATACTTTCATTATTTTTAGTTAGATTTGATAAAGATATAGTAATATTTAGTAATTTATTATTATTTTTTAATCTATTACCAATAGTTCCTCTTGATGGAAGTAAAATATTATCTTGTTTTCTTAATCTAATTATTCCTTATAAAAAAAGTTTAACTTTATGTATTTATTTATCATTTATATTTTTACTTTTTTCTTTTTTTTATAGTTATTTTAATTATTATTCTTTTATTATTATAATATCTTTATTTCTATTATTATTTAAAATATTTGATGAGTTGAAACTTATTAATTATTCATTTGATAAGTTTTTACTTGAAAGATATCTATACCAGTTTAAATTTAGAAAAACTAAAGTAATTAGAAATATTAAAGATATGTATAAGTATAGAAATAACTTATTTATTGTTAATAATAAAATTTATAATGAAAAAGAAATTTTGGTGAAATATTTTTCTAATAAGTTGTAAAAAAACTTTAATAATGATATTATTAACTAGTAAAGGAATGATGATATGAGAAAAAGAAAATGTGAATTTTGTGGAAATACATTAGATAGTGGAGATGCTTTTTGTAAAGGATGTGGAAATCCTGTTAAAAATGATGAAGAAGTAGTTGAAGCAGTTGTAGAAGGAAACAAAAAAGAAAGTAGTACTTTTTTGATAGTATTAATTATTTTAATACTTGTAGCTATAATATCTTTTGGACTTTTCCATTTAATTAATAATTAAATAATACTTATAAACATATAATTTTTTAGGAGGTTATATGTTTTTTAATTTAATTAGAAAACTTAAAAGTTTATTTCTATTTACTTGTAGTTATTCAAATAATGTTTTTCTTGATCCTTTAAGTGAGGAAGAAGAGAATCTAATGATAAAGAAAATGTTAGATGGTGATAATGATGCTAGAAATAGTTTGATTGAGCATAATTTAAGGCTTGTCGCGCATATTGTAAAGAAGTTTGACTATAAAAATGTTGATCAAGATGATCTTATAAGTATTGGGACAATTGGACTTATAAAAGGTGTCGATAGTTTTAAAAAGAGCCATGGTACTAAACTTACAACGTACTGTGCAAGATGTATAGAAAATGAAATACTAATGTATTTCAGAAGTAATAATAAAACAAATAAAAATATTTCAATAAATGAATCTATTGGATTTGATAAAGAAGGTAATGAAATAACTATTTTAGATATTTTAAAGATACCTGCACCAGATTATATAGATGAAATATCAGAAAAAGATAATGTTAAACTGTTAAAAGAGTATTTTAAAGTATTAACACCAAGAGAAATGGAAATAATAAGTAAGAGGTATGGTTTGTTTAATAAAGATGAGATGACTCAGAAAGAAATTGCTAAAGATTATAAAATATCTAGAAGTTATGTATCAAGAATTGAGAAAAGAGCACTTATGAAAATACTGAGAGAATTCATAAAAAATAACAAAGAATAGTCCTATTTGTATGGACTTTTTTAATTTTACAAAGTATAATAAAATTATAGTAGTAGAGGTTTAATATGGAACAAGATGAATTAGAGACTGAAAGAAAAATAAAAAAAGTTGAAAGAAAACAGAAAAAGTATTTGAAAAAAGTATCTATTATAGGTGTTATCTTACTTTCTATAATACTTCTTGTTTTACTTATTTACTTTTTATTTGTTCCTAAAATTACTTTAATTGGAGATAAATATATTAAAGTAGAATATGGTGATAAATATAAAGATCCTGGAGTAAAAGCTACTTATTTGGGCAAAAATATTACTGATAAGAGCTGGATTGAAGGAAAAGTTGATGAGAATAAACTTGGAGTTTATCATTTAAAATATAAGATAAGAAAGAATAAGTTTACTTCTACAGTTGAAAGAGACATTGAAGTAGTTGATACTAAAGAACCTGTTATTACTATTGTTGGAGAAAATGAAATAAGTGTCTGTCCAGCAAAAGAATATGTAGAAGAAGGCTACACAGCTTTAGATAATTATGATGGAGATTTAACAGATAAAGTAAATGTAGAGACTTTTGATACAGAAGTTATTTATAAAGTTAAAGATTCAAGCGGAAATGAAGGTGTTTCTAAAAGAGTTTTAAATAGAATAGATGAAGAAGCTCCTGTTATTACTTTAAAGGGAGGAGACACTTACTACGTTGTATTAAACTCTACTTTTACAGATCCTTTGTATACAGTAAGTGATAATTGTGATGAAGATTTAACTTCTAAAGTTACAGTATCAGGAAGTGTCGATACAAAAAAACTTGGAACATACGAACTTTCCTATACAGTTAGTGATACAAAAGGAAATACTGCTACAAAAACAAGAAAAGTAGTTGTAAGTGAAAAGAAAGTGACACCTGTTAGTACTGGTAACCTAACTTGTGGAAGTGCTGGAGTAATCTATTTAACATTTGATGATGGACCAAACTCATATTACACTCCAAAAATACTTGATGTATTAAAGAAATATGATGTAAAAGCGACTTTCTTTGTAACAGCAGCAGGACCTGATTCATTAATTAAAAGAGAGTTTGATGAAGGTCACGTTATTGGACTTCACTCAAGTAGTCATGACTATGCAAATATATACAAGTCTAGTGAAGCATTTTGGACTGATATGAATAAAATAGCAAGCAGAGTAGAAAGAATAACAGGTAAAAAATCAGACTTATTGAGATTTCCTGGAGGAGTATCTAACACAGTAAGTAGAAAATATAAATCTGGAATTATGACACAACTTGCAAAAGAAGTAGAAGATAATGGTTATGTATATTTTGATTGGAATATTTCTAGTGGAGATGCAGGTGGATTAAAAAGTGCGAGCTTTAATGGAAAAGTAAGTGAAGAAATATCTAATGTAACAAGAAATTTATCTAAATCAAGAGGAAACGTAATTTTAATGCATGATATTAAACAAACTACTGCTTCAGCAATTGAAGAAATAATAAAATATGGAAAAAATAATGGATACAAATTTGAAGTATTAAACAAGAATATAATTTGTCATCAAAGAATAAATAATTAGGAGATTATATGAAAAAAATAAAAATATTATTATTACTTTTATTATTTGTTTTTCCCTTAAATGTTTTTGCAGCTAATAATAAAGCTAAGATAGATGCGCCAAAAATGACTAGTAAAGGAGAAGAAATATCAGTAAGTATTTCTGTTACCTCAGATACTGCCATTAATGGTTTTAAGGGAACTTTTACTTATGAAACAAGTGCTTTAGAGCTATTGAGTATTGAAAACAAAAATGGATGGAAACAAGTATCAGAGTTTTCAAAAGGAAGTCCAGTAACTCTTGATTTTACTCATGGAAATGGACTAACTGGGGAAACAACTATATTAACTTTGAAATTTAAAGTAAAAGAAGATGTAGCAAAAAATAGTACTGTTTTAAATTTAGAAGGAACTACAAAAAATGAAGAAGATGAAATGATTAATACACTTGAAAAAGTAACTTCGACAGTAGAGATAAAATCTACTGATAACTCTTTAAAAGATTTGAAATTAAATGGGAAAACAATTACTAATTTTTCTCCAACTACATATAGTTACTCAATTCAGGTTGATTCAACTGTTACTACTGCTAACTTTGATGCAGTACTAAATGATAAAACAGCAACATTTAAGGATAAATATGAACCAAGAACAGGTGTTTCACTTGATTATGGAGATAACAATTTTGAAATAATTGTTGTTAGTGCTTCAGGTGATGAGAAAAAATATGAAGTTACATTAATTAGGCAAGATAATAGAGGTACTAACAATGACTTACAAAGTTTGATAATTAATTCTAATCCAAAATTATTTGAATTTGATAAAAATACACTAACTTATACATTTACTACTCATAAACTTAAAGATATAGATATAGTAGCAACTCCAGCTGATTCTAAAGCAACGGTTAAAATTGATAAAAAAGATGCACTTGTAATTGGATCTAATGAAATTAAAATAACAGTTATTAGTGAAAGCAAAGATGAAAAAGTTTATACCTTAATTATTAATAATCTTGATACTGAGATTAATACTAAACTTAAAAATATAGAATTATTTGGTTGTGATGAAACACTTGATTTTGAAAACGATAAATATGATTATGAAATAATATATAAAGCTAAATATAAAGATTCTTTAGTTATAAAACCAGTCGTTAGTAATGAAGATGAAGCAGTAGCAACAATTGATAAGACTGATTTATCTACACTTAAACCTGGTGAAAAAGTTACAATAACAGTAAGTGCTAAAGATGGAACTAAAAATGTTGAAAACTACTATACAATTTTATTTAAAAAAGATAATAGAATTAATTTCTTCTTGATTTTAGGATTAATTATCTTTATAGTATTATTGATAATCTTTATAAAGATGTTACTTAATTACAAAAAGACAAAAAAAGAACTTGTTGTAGAAATTGATAAAAAAGAAAAAGACTTAGAAAAAACTAAAAGATTAGAAAAAAAGAAAAACTTAGAATAACTAAGTTTTCTTTATGGAGAGGGTTTTATGGATAAATATATACCTAAGATGTATAAGAAAAGTATTTTGGATATAAATTATGATACTTTAAAAGAAAAAAATATTAAGTGTTTGATGTTTGATCTTGATAATACAACACTTAAAGTTCATAAGTCTATTCCTAAAAAAGAAATATGTGATCTTATAAAAAAGTTGAAAATTAACTTTAAAGTATTTATAATATCTAATAACACGAGCAAGAAAAGATTATCTGTTGCTGCTGATTGTTTTGGTGTTGAATATGTAAGATTTGCTTTGAAACCATTTTCTCGTGGATTTAGAAAAGTCAAAAATAAATATAATTTTTCTAAGGATGAAATGTGTATTATTGGTGATCAAATTATGACCGATGTTTTAGGTGGTAATAGATATGGGATATATACAGTTTTAGTTGATCCTTTGTCAAATGATGAATTGAAGGTAACTGGATTTAATAGATTCTTTGAAAATAGAAAATTAAAAGTACTTGCTAAGCGTGGATTATTTAAAAAAGGTGAATATTATGGATAATGAAAAGTATTGCATAGGATGTGGAGTTAAACTTCAAGATTCAAATATGATTTATGAAGGATATACTCCTGATATTTCTAATGACATCTGTTCAAGATGCTTTAAATTAAGAAATTATGGGGATTATCAAATTACTACTAAGTCTAATGATGAGTATATAGAAATACTTAAAAGTGTTAATGAAACTAAAGACTTAGTGCTATATGTAGTTGATCTTTTAAATATAGAAAAAGATATTAAAATGATTAGAAATTATATTACTAATAGATTAATTCTTGTTTTAACAAAAAGAGATATTTTACCAAGAAGTGTTAACGATGAAAAAATAAAGGAATATTTTTCTAATTTAGGACTTGTTTACCAAGATATTATTATAATTAGTGCAAATAAGAATTATAATATGGATGAACTTCTTTTTATGATTAAAAAACATAAATCGAGTAAGAATGTTTATGTAGTGGGGCATACTAATGTTGGAAAAAGTACCCTTATTAATAAGATGGTTCAGAATTACTCAGAAGAAAAATATGAACTTACTATTTCTCCACTTCCATCTACTACTCTTAATAAAATAAATATTAAATTAACAGATGATTTAACTTTGATAGATACTCCTGGACTTGTAGATAGAGGAAGTATTGTTAATTATGTATCTTTCGATATGATTAAAAAGATAAATGCTAAAAAGGAAATTGATCCTATTACTTATCAGTTAAAAAAAGGACAATCTTTAGTTATTGATGGTTTGTTTGGAATTAACTATATAGAAGGAGATAAGAATAGTTTTACATTTTTTATGTCAAATGATTTAGATATTGAAAGAAAAGATATAAATAAGAGTGAAATGATTTCTAATTTAAGTAAAAGAACTATTGAAGTGGGATATCATCAAGATTTAGTTATTAATGGACTTGGGTTTATTAAGATAGTAGATAAAGCTATATGTGATATATATTTATCTAACAACGTAGAAGTATTTGTAAGAGACTCTTTGATATAGTCTCTTTTTTTGTAAAAATAATGTAAAAAATGGAGAAAAAATTGAATATATAGTTAAAAATTGCTATAATTATTTTAGGTGTTAATGATGATAACAAATGTTAAAGATATAGATGTAAATTACATACAATATGGTAAGGGTAAGAAAAATATAGTTTTACTTCATGGATGGGGTCAAAATATTGAAATGATGAATCCAATTGGAAAGAAGTTAGAAAATATTGCTACTATTACAATTATTGATCTTCCAGGTCACGGAGCATCAAGTGAACCTAAAGTTGCCATATCTATTTATGATTATTGTGAAATAGTAAAAGAATTACTTGATAGATTGAAAATCAAAAATCCTATTATAATTGGACATTCATTTGGCGGAAGAATTGGAATTATTTATGCATCACGTTATGAAACTGAAAAATTAATACTTTTGGGTGCTCCTTGTTTTAAACAAATAGAGAAAGTAAGTTTTAAAGTTAAACTATTAAAATCATTAAAAAAAGTTCCAATACTTAATAAATTTGAAGGATTTGCTAAAAAACATATTGGTTCTCGTGATTACAGAAATGCATCTGTTATAATGAGAAAGATACTTGTTAATACAGTTAATGAAGATTTATCTAGTTGCGCTGAAAAAATTTCATGTCCAACATTATTAATATGGGGAGATAATGATAATGAAGCACCATTGGAAGACGCTGAAAAGTTAGAAAAAATTATTAAAGATGCAGGACTTGTTGTCTATGAAGGTGGAACTCATTATGCATATTTGGAGTTTCTTAACCCTGTTTGTAATGTAATTAGAACATTTATATAGGAAGTGAATTTATGAGATATTTATTGGCATTTTTATTATTACTTATTTATTTTTATATTATTTATACATCTAAGAAATCATTGCATATGTTACAGCAGAATTTATATAATGAAAATAATCGTTTTATTAAATGGGTTCTAAAAAATCCTAATCAAACTTTATTAAATCTTAATATTTGGGGGATTATCTTTTCATTATTTTTATTTTTTACATTTCAAGAAAAACTGGAAATGTTTTTCATTTGTGTATTAATACTTGTGTATGTTGTTAGTTTATATGTTGATAAAGAAAAAAGAAGAAATGATCAAAATAAGAAACCTTTAGTT
The DNA here is from genome assembly GCA_017477845.1 of Bacilli bacterium. GTDB lineage: Bacteria > Bacillota_I > Bacilli_A > RF39 > UBA660 > RUG13868. The sequence continues at coordinate 16,354 of JAFUTR010000001.1, read as the reverse complement.
GTCACAGCACGTATTAAAAGGTTAATATGTACTTTAATAATTATTTATCTAATACCATTTATATTGTTTTTTATAAGAATAATCGATAGAAATATTTTATTCTTAGTGCTTGCTATTTTAGCAACATTAAATTACTTTATAGTATTTTTAGCAAATATTATTAATCATCCGTTAGAAAGAATTATTTATCATAAATTTGAACGACGTGCTAAAGATAAACTGAAGTCTATGCCAAATTTAAAAATAGTAGGTATTACTGGTAGTTATGGTAAAACAAGTTGTAAAAATATATTAAATGATATTTTAAATGTTAAGTATAACTGTCTTGCTACTCCTAAAAGTTTAAATACTTTTAATGGACTTATGATTACAGTAAATAATAAATTAACAAAATTTGATGATATATTTATTGCTGAGATGGGTGCATACGTTAAAGGTGAAATAAATGCCCTTTGTAAGCTTGTTAATCCAAAATATGGAATAATATCATCTATTGGGACAGCACACCTTGAAACGTTTGGAAGTGAAGAAAATATCTTAAATGGAAAGATGGAATTAATTGAGTATCTTCCAAGTGATGGAGTAGGTGTTTTAAATAAAGATGATAAAAAGCAAAAAGGATATGTAATTAAAAAGAAAGATCATGCTAAAATTCTTTGGATTGGAATTGAAGAAGAAAATGTAGATGTTAGAGCTGTTAATATAAAGTGTGATGGCAAGGGAACTAAATTTGACGTAATGTTTAAAGGTGATAAAAAGAAATATCATTTTGAGACTAAGTTATTAGGTAAACATAATGTTTATAATATCCTTTCATCAATTGCCTTAGCTCGTGAATTTGGTCTTTCAATCAAAGAACTAACAGAAGGAGTTAAAAAAGTATTACCAGTCGAACATAGACTTACAATTAATAGGATTGGCAATTTCTATCAAATCGATGATGCTTATAACTCTAATCCAACTGGTGCTAAAAGTGCTCTTGAAGTACTTGATATGATGGATGGAGTTAAAGTAGTAGTAACTCCTGGAATGATTGAGTTAGGAAAACGTGAAAAAGAACTCAATCAAGAGTTTGGAAGACAAATTGCCCATGTTGCAGATTACGTAATTCTTGTTGGAGAAAAAAGAACTATTCCAATAAAGAGTGGATTAATTGAAGAAAAATTTAAAGAAGATAAAATATTAGTAATAAATGATGTGAAAGAGGCATATACACTTGTAAATGGATTAAAAAATAAAAATAAGGATGTGTATGCGCTTTTCGAAAATGATTTACCTGATACTTATACTGAATAGGAGGATATAATGATAAAAGTTGGTGTAATTTTTGGTGGGGAAACCGTTGAACATGAAGTAAGTATTATTTCAGCTGTTCAAGCGATGAATAAACTTGATAATGAAAAATATGAAATAGTTCCTATATATATTACTAAAGAAGGAGAATGGTATACAGGAGCTGTATTAAGAGAAATAGAAACATATAAAGATATGGATTTATTAAAGAGATATACTAAAAATGTAGTACTTTATAGAAAAGACAATATGTTTGTTTTGCAAAGTAAAGGCCTTCTTAAAAAGATAGTTAATGATATAGATATTGCTTTACCTGTTGTTCATGGAACAAATGTAGAAGATGGAGTATTACAAGGATATTTAAAAACAATTGGAATTCCCTTTGTTGGAAGTGATGTTTTAGCAAGTGCTATTTCACAAGATAAAGTTATTCAAAAACAAGTATTTGAATGTGCTAATCTTCCAGTTGCAAAATACCATTGGTTCTATGACTCAGAATATAGAGAAGATGAGGATAAAGTAGTTAAAGAAATAGAAAGTAAAATAGATTATCCAATGATTGTTAAACCTGCAACTTTAGGTAGCAGTGTGGGAATAAGTTCTGTAGAAAATAAAAAAGAATTAAAAGATGCCATATTCGATGCCGTAAAATATGATAAAAAAATAGTAGTAGAAGAAAAAATAGTTAATTTAACAGAAGTTAATATAAGTGTGTTAGGAAACTATGAAAGAGTTAGCACAAGTGCAATTGAAGAAGTAATGACAGATAACAGCTTACTTACTTATGAAGATAAATATATTGGTGGAGGAAAGAAAACAGGCTCTAAAGGTATGGCAAGTGCATCAAGAAAAATACCAGCAGATTTACCAGAAAAACTTGAAGAAGAAGTAAGAGAAATAGCCGTGTCAGCATTTAGAAATGTTGGACTTAGCGGAGTATCAAGAATAGATTTCTTAGTAGATAAGAAGAAGAAAAAAGTATATATAAATGAGATTAATTCTTGTCCTGGAAGTTTAGCATTCTATTTATGGGATGCAGTTGGAAAGAATTTCATTACTTTACTTGATGATATGATAAATATTGCAATTAAAAATTATAAAAAAGATCATGAAAAAATAAGAAGCTTTGATTCTAATATCCTTAGTGGTTACACAGGACTTAAAGGCGCTAAAGGAAAATTTGGGAAACTAAAATAATTAATAAATTAAATTTTTGTATTTATGGGGAGTGGTTATATGGAATTTAATGAAATGCCAGATGTATTAGGTGAAACATGTGCGTATTTTAATGTCCAAAATTTATTGGTAGATCACTCTTTAACACCAATAGAAATAGAAGAATACAAAAATTTAATTTTTTCTTTGAATAATTTACAGCAAGTATATTTTAAAGATGATTGTGATATCAAAACAATGGAAACAATAAAAAATCTTTTAACGATAAGCGAATATATTGATGACTCCAATATAGAAAAATATGTATTATTTAATCTATCTAATGAAGAAAAAGAAAACTTTTTAAATTCTAATTTTGAAAATCCAGATACATGGCAAATTCCTTATGAAAAAGAAAGTGATAACTATACACTTACAGATATACCTAGATTTAGAGTACTAAAAAACTATGTTAAAAAACTAATAGATAACAATCTTTCTAGTGTAGAAGAAATAATGAAAGTTTATGACTCTGTTAAAATGATGGATTACAAAACTGCTGAAGAAATTATACAACTACCTTTGATAGTACAAGAAAACAGTGCAGATTCCTATGGAATGAATAAATTATTTTCATATGTTTTAACTGAGATGGGATATAAAACTTTTATTGGCAAGACAAATCAAGATGGTGATGCTTCATACGTAACATTAGTATTAGTAGATGACTCTAAATATAATATTCATGGAATATATTTATTTGATCCATCTATGGATACACTTTCAAAAGAAGAATATAAAAAAGAAGATATTAGAAGAATTAACTATAATTTTTTTATGATTCCACTAGGATTTATGGAAAAATTAACATTTAATGATAAACTATCTGGAATATTATCATTTTTATCGATAGATGATTATAATTACAGTAAAGAAAAAATTGATAACTGTAAAATTCCAAGATTATTAAAAGAAAAAGATAAATTGTTAATCTCATTTGATAAAGATTATGAAGATATTTATAATATAATAAAAAAATCAAAAAAAGTAGATATTGATAAAATTATAAATATAAACGATGTATTATATAAAAATAAAAGTGAAAACTATAATAAAATGTTGAAAGATAATTATTCTCTTAGAAAGGATGAATTATTTGTTAAAGATAGAGATGAAGAATTAGAAGAATTAATTGAAGAAGAAAAGAAATTGCAAATGTAAACTTTACATTTGAAAAACATAAAAGTTCTTGAAAATAGAGGAATTCTTAGGAATTTCTTTTTCTATGTATAATAATATATAGTGTTGACAAAATATTTAATAATTAGTATAAATAAATATGAAATGGAAGTGGTTACATGACTAAAAATTTAGTAATAGTTGAATCTCCAAGTAAAAGTAAAACAATAGAAAAATATTTAGGAAATGGATTTAAAGTAGTTTCATCTAAAGGTCATATAAGAGATCTTGCTACAACTGGAAAATATGGATTGGGAGTAGATGTTCAGGATGACTTTAAACCTACTTATGTACCTATTCCTGGAAAACAAAAAACAATTGCTGATTTAAAAAAATTAGTTAAAGATAGTGAAAAAGTATACCTTGCAACCGACCCTGATCGTGAAGGAGAAGCAATAAGCTGGCATTTGAAAGAAGCTTTAGGGATAAAAGAAAAAGATTATGATCGTGTATTATTTCATGAAATTACTAAGGATAAAGTAATAGAAGCATTTAAAGAACCTAGAAAAATTGATTATGATTTAGTTAAAAGTCAAGAAACAAGAAGAATACTTGATAGAATAATAGGATTTAGATTGAGTAAATTAATGCAATCTAAAACTGGTGGTAAAAGTGCTGGAAGAGTGCAGTCTGTTGCACTTAAACTAATTGTGGATAGAGAACGTGAAATTGAAAATTTTGTAAGTGAAGAATACTGGACAGTTACAAGTGTGTTTAAAGATTTTGAAGCAAGTTTATTTAATTACAAAGAAAAAGAAATAAAACTAATAAATGAAGAAGAAACAGATAATGTTATTAATTCTTTAGGGGAAGATTTTAAAGTACTTAAAATTGAAGAAAAACAAAAAAATAAAAAAGCAAAAGCGCCTTTTATTACAAGTACTATGCAGCAAGATGCATCTAATAAACTAGGTTTTAATGCAAAAAAAACAATGTCACTTGCACAAAAACTATATGAAGGAATTGATATTGGAAGTGAAACTGTCGGTCTTATTACCTATATGAGAACGGATTCTATTAGACTTAGCGATCAATTTATTAAAGAAGGATATAAATATATTAATGATACGTTTGGAAAAGAATATGTAGGATATGTAAAAACAACTAAGAAAAAAGACAATGTTCAAGATGCTCATGAAGCAATTAGACCTACAAGTGTATTTAGAACTCCAGAAAAAATGAAACAGTTTTTATCTAAAGACGAATATAAGCTTTATGAATTAATATATTATAGAGCACTTGCATCAATTATGGCAGATGCTAAAGTAAATGCAACTACTATAGTAGTAAGAAACAATGATTATGACTTTAAAGCAACAGGTCAAGTATTGCTATTTGATGGTTATTTAAAAGTATATAAGGAGTTTGAAAATAGTGAAGATAAGATACTCCCTAAATTAGTAGAGGGAGATATTTTGAAAGCTATTTCTATTGAAAAAGAACAACATTTCACACAACCTCCAGCAAGATATACAGAAGCAAAATTAATTAAAGAGATGGAAGACCTTGGTATTGGAAGACCTTCAACATATGCTACTGTTATTGATACGATAAAAGAACGTGAATATGTTGAACTTGTTGATAAAAAGTTCGTACCAACTAAAATGGGAATAGAAACAACTGATAAATTACAAGAATTCTTCTCTGGTATTATTAATGTTGAATATACTGCTAATATGGAAAATGACCTAGACAAAATAGCAGAAGAAAAAGAAGATAATATAAAAGTTTTACATGAATTTTATGACTCATTTGAGCCTTTAGTACAAAAAGCTTTTGGAGAAATGGAAAAAAAGCCTTTAGAAGAAACTGGGGAAATTTGTCCAGAGTGTGGAAATCCTTTAGTTATAAGAAAAGGAAAATTTGGAGAGTTTACTGCGTGTAGTAATTATCCTACTTGTAAATATATAAAAAAAGAACAAAAGGAAATTAAAGAAATAGTTAAATGTCCTGAATGTGGTGGGATGATTGTTGAAAAAACAAGTAAACGAGGGAAAGTATTTTATGGATGTAATAATTATCCAAAATGTAAAGTTGCAACATGGGATATTCCAACAGGTGAAAAATGTCCTAATTGTGGTAAGTTATTAGTTACAAAAAACAATAAAGTTAAATGTAGTGAATGTGATTATGTTAAAGAATAGTTTATCTATTCTTTTTCTTTATTACAATTATTAAATTTGATATACTATTAATAGGTGATTTAAATGGAAAAAGTTTTATTAATTGATGGTAATAACATATTATTTAGAAGTTATTATGCAACGGCATACACAGGTAATACCATGAAAAATTCTAAGGGCTTTCCTACCAATGCTTTATATGGACTTGTTAACATGATGAATAAAATAATAGAAGAAGAAAAACCTACTTATATCATGTGCGCATTTGATAAAGGAAGAACATTTAGGCATGAAAAATATAGTGATTATAAAGGTGGAAGAAGTGCAACACCAGATGAGTTAAAAGCACAAGCACCAAAAGCAAGAGAACTAGTTGAAGCTATGGGAATAACTTATTATGAAATAGATAACTATGAAGCAGATGATATAATCGGAACTTTTGCTAAAAAATGTAATAACAATAATGATTATGATGCAGTAATCATTAGTAGTGATAAGGACCTTTTACAACTTATAACTGATGAAGTAGAAGTAAAACTATTAAAGTCAGGTGGAGAATCTATTAGAATGACTCATCAAGAGTTTATAAATACTTATGGAATAGAACCTCCTAGAATGGTAGATTTAAAGTCACTTATGGGAGACTCTTCAGATAATATTCCTGGTGTTAAAGGAATTGGGGAAAAAACAGCATTAAATCTATTACAAGAATATAAAACTTTAGACAATATATATGAAAATATAGAAAATATTAAAGGAAAACTTCAAGAAAAGTTAAAAGATGGGAAAGAATCAGCTTATCAAAGTTATGATCTTGCTACAATTTATACTGAAGTTCCAATAGATACTGATTTTGAAAAAATAAAATATAAGGGATATGATACTCTAAAGTATTTAGAATTACTTGAAGAATTTGAATTCTATTCTTTAATAAAGAAATTAAATATAAGAAAAGAAGATACTAAAGAAGAAATTAAAAAAGAAAAGAACAACCTTGATGTAAAAGTAATAGATGACATTAAAGATTTAAAACTTAATGGAGACTATTCAATTTACCTTGAATTACTTGGCTATAATTATCATGATGCTAAAGCATTAGGTTTTTCAATATATGATGGAAAAAACTGCTATTATATAAGAAGTGATGTAGCATTTGATAATCCTGAAATAATTTTTGAAAATGAATATAACAAATATACATATGACTTAAAAAAGTTATTAGTTGTTCTTATGAAAAATAACTTAACAATTAATAATTGTAATTATGACTTAATGATAGCAGGATACTTATTAAACCAAAATGTTAAAGATGATATTAGTTATCTTATGAAAAATAATGGTACTGATGTAATGTTTTATGAAGAAGAGTTTGGAAGTGTTACAAAAATTAATATACCAGATGAGAAAGTATTAATAGAGAATGCTTGTAAAAAAGCTAAGTTTATATATGATACTAAAGATTTTTATTTAGAATCTTTAGAAAAAGAAGAAGAAAGTTATTTATTTAATGAAATAGAAATGCCTTTAGTTAAAGTTTTAGCAGATATGGAACATACTGGAATAAACGTAAGTCGAGAATATTTAGAAAAAATGGGTGCTGAAATAACTGAAAAACTTTCATCTTTAGAAAAAGAAATATATGATCTTGCTGGTTGTAGTTTTAATATAATGTCACCAAAACAATTAGGAGAAATATTGTTTGTTAAGATGGAACTTCCTTATCCTAAAAAGATTAAAGATAGTTCTTATTCAACAAGTAAAGAAATACTTGATAAAGTAGCGCCATATAGTCCAATTATTGAAAAAATATTAGATTACAGGACACTTGCAAAACTTAATAATAATTATGTTATTGGACTTATTAATGAAATAAAATCTGATGGGAAAATACATACTTTATTTAATCAAACACTTACAAGAACTGGAAGACTTTCATCTAGTGAACCTAATTTACAAAATATTCCAGCAAGACTTGAATATGGAAAGTTAATTAGAAAAGCTTTTTATCCTGAAAAAGATTCAATTATTTTATCAAGTGATTATTCACAAATTGAACTTAGAGTTTTTGCAGCTATGTCAAATGCTGAAAATTTAATAGAAGCGTTTAAAAACGGTAATGATATACATCAAAAGACTGCTAGTGATATATTTGGTGTTCCTCTTGAATCTGTTACTAAAGATCAAAGAAGACAAGCCAAAGCAGTTAACTTTGGAATACTTTATGGAATTAGCAGTTTTGGACTTTCTGAAGATTTGAATATCGATGTTTATAAAGCTAAACAATTTATCGATGATTATTTGAAAACTTATCCAAGGATTAGTGAATATATGAAAGAAACAATTGATGAAGCACATAAAAATGGATATGTTAAAACTCTTATGAATAGAAAAAGAATTATAGAAGAGTTAAATAATAAAAATTATATGATTAGATCTAGTGGAGAAAGAATGGCCCTTAATACTCCAATACAAGGAACAAGTGCTGATATTTTAAAAAAAGCTATGGTTGAAATATATAATGAATTTGAAAAAAGAAATTTGAAAAGTAAAATGCTTATTCAAGTACATGATGAACTTGTATTTAATGTTTTAAAAAGTGAAGAAGAAGTTGTTACTAATATTGTTAAAGATATTATGGAAAATACTTATAAATTAAGTGTACCATTAGTAGTAGATATAAATAAAGGAACTGATTGGTATGATGCTAAGTAGGAGGGTTTATGCCAGAAAAACCAGAAGTAATTACAGTTGCTAGAAAATTAGAAAAAAAATTAATTGGTAAAAAAATATTAAATGTAGATGTGTATCACGATAATATGATTGATTATCCATCTATTCCACTTTTTAAAGAAAGAATAAAAAATGAGACAATTCATGATATTACTACAAGAGGAAAATGGATTGTAATGTCTCTTGATAATTATTATTTATTATTTCATTTAAGAATGGAAGGAAAATTCTTTTTTAGAACAAAAAATGATGAAAAAGGAAAACATGAACATGTAATATTTAGTCTAGATGATGATAGTGAGTTAAGATTTGCCGATGTAAGAAAATTTGGAAAAGTAATGCTTATAGAGAAAGATAAAATCTATAGTATGAAACCATATACTGAATTAGGACTTGAACCTTGGGATAAAGAATTAACTAGTGATTATTTAAAAGAGAAGTATATGAAAAAAACACTACCTATAAAAAGTGTTTTACTAGATCAAAGTATAATTACTGGTATTGGAAATATTTATGCAGATGAAATACTTTTTTTGTCCCATATTAATCCTTTAACTCGTGCAAAGGATTTAACTGATAAGAATAGAGAAGATATTATTAAAAATACAATAAAAGTTTTAGATAAGGCAATAGAAGAGGGTGGAACAACAATTAGAAGTTATACGTCTGAAGAAGGAGTAACTGGACGCTTTCAAAATAATTTGAATGTTCATCAAAGAGAAAAAGAACCTTGTCACTTTTGTAAGTCTATTATAGTTAAAATTAAAGTAGGTGGAAGAGGAACTTATTATTGTCCTAAATGCCAAAAATAAAGAAACTTATAAAAAGTTTCTTTTTTGATATATATTGTTATCAGTTTTATAACTTGCTATTTTTTTTAAATAGTCATTGGTATTAGTATCTGTTGTTTTCGCAAATTTTTCTTCATAAGAAATTCTTGCATTATCGATATATGAGTGAATAAGTATTGATTTAAAGGAATCTACTGAATCAAATATTCTTTCTATTTCTTCAATACTATCTTTCATTATCAATTCTTTTGTTATTTTTACCATTATGTTTTCTTGATCATTACATAATACTTCATTTTTTAATAATTCTTTTAATACTTGAGTACTATTATACTTTTTAAATTCATTATTTGAATTCTTATTTAATGATGCTGCAATATCATTTTCTTCTACAGTTGTAGCAAAAGCTATTTCATCACCATACATATTTTCAACTCTTTTAAAGAAAATTCTTAATTTTTGACTTAATTCTGTTTCTAACATAAAATCCCCCTTATTTTATCTTTTTAAATGTTTAATACTATCTTCTTTTAATATAGATTCGTAATCATTAAGTACATTTATAAATATTCCAGTTGTACCATATTGTAATATTATTTTTTTATATAGATTTAATAGTTTTAATTTTTCACTTGCAGTAGATTCTTTTTTCAATAAAATATCTTCATTATTAATTAATAGTTGTATTGGTAATAAAAATTCTTGATTTTCGATTATTTGGTCAAAATTATATGGAGCAAGTAATGTTTCAGGAACAAATGTCTTATAGTCTTGATTATCTTGAACAAAACCCATCATATAGTATGGAATTAATACTTCATCATTTTCAGTAAATATATATTTAGTAGAATTAGGTGAGAATGTAGAAGCAAGTTGTGGATTACAATATTCTTTATCAAAATTCATAAATCCAAAATTAAAATCTTCGAATCTTGATAATTTTGAAAAACATGAACATTTTATCATTACTTTGTAGTAGTTAAGTATTCTTTTGGTTTTATCATTATCTCTATCATTTGCAATAATATCATCACAATGTTCAATTATTTTTTGTAAGATATCATATGATGTAAGCCTATCTTCATAATCAAATCCTAATATTTCTTTTGTATCATATATCATTGTTTCATTTGTTAAGTTTTTAAAATCAATTCCTAGAAGGTGAGAAAGGTTCTTGTTCTTTAATTCAAAGTTAAACTCTTCTCCGTTACTTAATATTAAACTATATTTTTTCCCTTCATATTTATTTTTAAATATTTCGTGTGCTTCTATTAGCATTTCCATAACTTGTTCTGCATATTTGTCTCCAGGATATGGAGCATTTCTAGCAAAGCTATTTACATATTGTAATTCCATATTACTTATCATTTTCACTACCACCCCATTTGTTGGCTGCTATTATATCACAAAATGTAAAAAAAGTCAAAGAGTACATGCTTATATATTTGCATAAATTATAAAAAAAATTGATTTTAATAAACTTAAAATCAGCAACCAAGAAATGTTTATTAAGCATTCCTCTTACGTTATAGCATGTAATGATAAAATATATCACTTTTTTATATTTTTTTTTAAAATTAATGAATTTTTTTTTGGGAAATGATATTATTATCTTAGGTGATAATATGAATGGACTATTAATTATTGATAAACCTAAAGGTATTACTAGTAGAGATGTAGTTAATATAGTTTGCAGTATTCTAAATACAAGAAAAGTAGGTCATGCTGGAACTCTTGATCCTATTGCTACTGGTGTTTTAGTTGTTGCAGTTGGAAATGGGCTAAAGATTTTAGAATTCTTAAATGAAGATGTTAAAGAATATATTGCTACAGTAAAAGTTGGCATACTTACTGATACACTTGATGTTACTGGTAAAATAGTTAAAGAAAAAGATAATTACTTTCTAGATTCAACTAAATTATCTAATATTATCAATTCATTTAAAGGTAAATACTTACAAGAAGTACCTTTGTATTCATCTGTTAAAGTTGATGGGAAAAGACTTTACAAATATGCAAGAGATGGTATTGATGTAACCCTTCCTAAAAGAGAAGTTGAAATTATTGAAATTGAACTATTAAATATTTCACATGATGAATTCACTTTTAAAGCTTTAGTTAGTAAAGGAACATATATTAGAAGCCTTATTAGAGATATTGGAGAAAAATTAGAAATACCTTGTACAATGAAAGAGTTAAGAAGAACTAAACAAGGTAATTTTGATATAAATGATGCTGTTACACTCGAAAAAATAGAAAGTGGCAAAGCAAAACCAGTACCTATTGAAAAAGCATTAAAAGGACTAATATTTGTACCGTGTGATGAAGAACTTGAAAGAAAAATAATGAATGGAGCAATACTTGATAATTACTATGCAGAAAATATAGTTGGATTTAAAAATAAAAATAATGATGTAATTGCAATTTATAAAGTATATGATAAAGATATTACAAAGATTAAACCACTAAAAGTATTTAAAAATTAGTGTTAGATGAAATAAATAAAAAAACTTGAAAAAACTTAATTATTGTTGTAATATAAATGTGTCTTTGGCAAGAAAAGTAAATAATAAATTCTTTATAGAAAGAGTATGGTAGATGGAAATACTTAAGAGATATTATTGAAAGACACTTGCTGTTAAAAAAGAATCGCTAGAAGCGTTACCACAAAGAGCATAATTTATTATGGAATTAAGGTGGCACCATGAGGCAACTCATCCTTATTGGAGGCCATCTTTTTATATTAAGGAGGATAAAATGATAAGTAAACAAAAGGGATGCTTAGACCTATATGGATCAACTGCAAAAAAATGGCAATATGTTAATAAAATAATAGACAACTTAATGGAAAAATATAACTATAACTATATTAGAACTCCAATTTTTGAATCAAGTGAACTATTTCATAGAGGAATTGGAGAAAGCACAGATGTAGTTACTAAAGAAACATATGACTTTGTTGATAGAGGAGAAAGAAAAATAACTCTAAGACCTGAAGGAACAGCTGGAATTGTTAGAAGTTACATAGAAAATAAAATGTATGGAGATGCAAATCAACCAGTTAAATTGTTTTACAATGGAACAATGTATAGATACGAAAGGCCTCAGTCTGGAAGAGATAGAGAATTTACTCAATTTGGAGTAGAAGTTTTAGGAAGCGATGATCCTTTAATTGATGCAGAAGTAATATCTATTCCTGTTATGCTTTTACAAATACTAGGACTTAAAGGAGTTAAAGTAAAAATAAATTCTTTAGGAGATAAAGAATCACGTGATAATTATAGAAAAGCCTTAATTGAGTATTTTAAACCACATATAAAAGAATTATGTGAAGATTGTAATGAACGTCTTTTAAAAAACCCTTTAAGAATATTAGATTGTAAAGTTGATAAAGATAATGACTTATTAAAAAATGCTCCTAAAACAATAGATTATCTAAATGAAGAAAGTAAAAAAAGATTTGAAAGTGTTAAAGAGTATTTAAATGAACTAGAAATAGATTATGAAGTTGATACTAAGTTAGTAAGAGGACTTGATTACTATAATCATACAGTATTTGAAATAGAAGCAAGTGTAGAAGGATTTGGTTCTAATAATGTGCTTGCAGGTGGTGGAAGATATAATGGACTTGTTGATACATTAGATGGACCAGAGACTGCATGTATTGGCTTTGCCTGCGGAATTGGAAGAATTATTCAAGCACTTGATTTAGAAGAAGTAAAACTTCCAATAGATGAATCTTTAGAAATATTTGTTATGTATGTATCTGACACAGAGAAAAAATATGCAGCAAGTTTAGTTAACTACTTAAGAGCTAATGGATTTAAAACAGATACAGAATATACAGGACGTGGATTAAAAGCACAATTTAAACAAGCAGATAGATTAAATGCCAAATACTTAATATTATTAAATGATGAAGATTTAAAAAATGATGAAATAAAAATTAAAAATAATAAAACAAAAGAAGAAGAATTAGTTAGTGTTGATTATTTACTATATTATTTAGATGAACATTTAAGTGACGAAGATATTGATTTTGAAGAATATAGTGATGATTGCGAATGTGATTGTGAAAACCATAAAGGACATTGTCACTGTCATCATGAGGAGGAAGAATAATGAAAAAATTTGATAATGCAAGTTTTAGATTAGAAAACGTAGGAGAAAAAGTAGAACTATATGGATGGGTTCAAAAGAAAAGAGACTTAGGTGGACTTGTATTTATTGATTTAAGAGATAGATCAGGAATAATACAATTAGTAGTAAGACCTGAAAATGAATACTATAATATAGCTACTTCATTAAAAAGTGAATCAGTTATAAAAGTAGTTGGAGAAATAAGTGAAAGAGAAAATAAAAATTATAAAATATCAACAGGTGAAATAGAAGTAATAGTAAGTTACTTAGAATTAATAAATCAATCTATTGATATACCTTTTGAAATAAGTGACTCTACTACTGCACTTGAAGATACTAGACTTAAATATAGGTATTTAGATTTAAGACGTGAGAGTTTAAAAAACAATTTAATGCTTCGTCATCGTGTTACTATGATTACAAGAAATTACTTATCAGATAATGGATTTATTGAAGTTGAAACACCAATTCTTTGTGTTCCAACTCCAGAAGGAGCAAGAGACTACTTAGTACCTTCTAGAATTAATAATGGGCATTTCTATGCACTTCCACAGTCTCCTCAAATTTTTAAACAATTATTAATGATTGGTGGAATGGAAAAATATTTCCAAATAGCAAGATGTTTTAGAGATGAGGATTTAAGAGCTGATAGACAACCTGAATTTACTCAGATAGATATTGAACAAAGTTTTTCAAGTGAAGAAGATATTTGGGCTACTGTTGAAGGTCTTATGAAAAAATTATTTAAAGAAATTAAAAATGTTGATTTAGATGATTTTGTAAGACTTACTTATAATGAATGTATTGATCGTTTTGGAAGTGATAAGCCTGATACTAGATTCGATATGGAAATAAAAAATATAACTGATATATTCAGTCATACTTATTTTGAAATATTTAGTAATATTATTTCTCAAGGTGGAGAAATAAATGCTATTGTTTTAAAAGGACTTGCCTCAACTGTTTCAAGAAAAGAAATAGATAAATTAACAGAATTTGTTAAAATTTATAAAGCAAAAGCTCTTCCTTATTTAAAATATAACAATAAAGAATTAACAGGATCTATTGTTAAAGTTTTAGATGAAAAAGAGAAAAAAGAAATAATTGAAAAGTTAGAATTACAAGATAATGATATGGTATTTATAGTAGCAGATAAAAAAGTTATTTCTAAAACAGCTTTAGGAGCTTTAAGAGTTAAACTCGCACATGAAAATAATTTAATACCAAGTGATAAATATAATTTCTTGTGGGTTACTGATTTTCCGATGTTTGAATATTCAGAAGAAGAAAATAGATTTGTGGCAGCACATCACCCGTTTACTTCACCAAGAAAAGAAGATATGGATAAACTTTTAACTGATAAAGAAAATTGCTATTCAAGAGCATATGACCTTGTTCTTAATGGATATGAATTACTTTCTGGTTCTGTTAGAATTCATGATAGTGAAACTCAAGCTAAAGTATTTGAAGCTATTGGACTTACTTTAGAAGAAGCAAAAGAAAAATTTGGTTTCTTCCTTGAGGCATTTAAATATGGAGCCCCTCCTCACTGTGGTGTTGGAATTGGACTTGAGAGACTTGTAATGATACTTGCTGGAACTGATAATATAAGAGATGTAGTAGCATTCCCTAAGACTGCTAGTGCACAGGATTTGATGAATGAAGCTCCAGGAAAAGTATCACAAAAACAACTTGATGAATTAGGAATAAAAATAAAATAATATTAGTTAAAAAAATTAATAATAATTTTAATGATATAAAAGGGATACTCTAAATAAACAAAGTGTGTTCCTTTTTTTAGTGATATTAAAGCAGAATCTTTTATTTTCCTATTCATATATTTAGCATCTTTTAAAGGCGTTTCATAATCTTTTTCTCCCCATATAAGAATAGTAGGGCAGTATATATATTTGAATAGATTTCTTAAATCTTCATTAATTATATTTATAAATGTTTTTCTTTGTAAATTATTAAGATTTTTATAATCTGTTGATCCATATTTCATAAGTAAGTTATTCAAGTATTTTTGTCTTCTTTTTTTAGGTATTAATACTTTTAATTTCTTAAGTAATTTATATTTATAAGTTTTGAAAATTCTTTTTAAACTTTTTCTTCTTATTCCAGCTCCACCTATTATTATTAATCTTTCTACATTTAATCTATCTTTTCCAATTAAAATTGTGGCAATTCTACATCCAAAAGAGTGACATATTATATAAAAACTAAAAATGTTCTTTTCTTTTATAAAATTCTTAATATAATTTGAATAGTCGTAAATGGTTAATTCTTTATTTGGAAATGTACTTTTTCCAAATCCAGGATAATCAAAAATATATATTGTAAACTTATCTTTTAATGAATTTATATATAAATCAAAAGTTTTTCTATTATCTCCCCATCCTGGAAGTATTATAATTACTTTTTCACCGTTACCATATTTTTCATAATAAAAATTATTAGTATTCATATTTCACCTGTAGTATTTTATGCCTAAATTTTAAAAGTGAAATAATATTGATAAAAAAGTTAATTTTTATTATTTTATAAAAATGAATGATATTTTTTAATTTTAAAACTAACAAATGATGTCATTTTCAAAGCATTTATGCACAATTAATTATAAAGCACGTCTTATTCATTTGATAACAGGAATAATGAAGAAACACTAAAAAGAGAAAAGTACACAAGTGAAGAATTAAAAATATCAAATAAAGAAGATAAAATCTATAAAACAGATATAATAGTAAGTGTAGAAAATAATATAATATCTCTTGAGATGAATGCATATTATTATGAAAAATTAGTAATTAAAAATAGTATGTATTCTTCTAAAATATTAAGTGATGAATTAAATAAAGGAGAAGATTATTTAGATTTAAAAGG
>JAFUTR010000037.1 GCA_017477845.1 Bacilli bacterium | reverse complement strand
CATAAAACCCTCCTGTTCGTTATGACTTTAACACACATTAAAAATCTTTACAAATCGAGGTTTTAACATATTTTAATCAGATTCCTTCTTAATTTTATAAATTCTATATAGAATTATATTAAATCACAAAAAAACTTCACCCATTTTATAATAAGTGAAGTTTTTTTATTTTTTTATTTATCTCTTAATACTGCATTATGCTTATTTGTAACATCTAAAATTATCTTATTAAATACTTGCATAACTTCTTCATCAGATAATGTTCTAGTTGGATCACTAAATGTAAGTGAGTATGCGATAGACTTCTCATTTTCAAGAACATTTTCTCCTTTATAAACATCAAAAACATCAATATTAGTAAGAAGTTTGCCACCTGATTTTTTAATAGTATCAACAAGCTCTTTACTAGTTTTATCAACATTAACAACAAATGCTAAATCTTTTACAATATTAGGATACTTAGAAATTTCTTTATACTTAATTGGTTTAAGTTTCTTATCCACTAGTTTAGTCATACTAAATTCCATTACATAAACATCATCTTTGCAAACATTAGGATGAACTCTCCCCATAAATCCAACTGGTTCTTTGTCAACCGTAATTTCTGCAGTAATACCTGGGTGCATTGAATCAATAACGCTTTCATTAAATTGATATCTATTCTTTAAACCTAAATAATCAAATAAGTTCTCAGCAATTCCTTTAAGTAAATAGAAATCAGTCTTAACACCAGCTAATTTCCATGAATTATTCATATAATTTCCCTTCATCAAAATAGCAACTTTAGTATCTTCTTTATCCTTATCAGAATAAGTATTCGCTATTTCATAGAAAAAAATATCTTTAACTCCTCTTGCTTTATTATAATCATAAGCTTTTAAAAGTGATGGAAGAATGGTTTGTCTAATTATTTTCTTATCACTACTCATTGGTCTTAATAAAGGAATATCTTCACCTCTATTATATTTAAATAAATCATTTTCTTCATCACTTACAAGTGTATAAGTTCTAGCTTCATTAAGTCCAAGCGCTCTAAGTCTTTTAGAAATTAATTTTCTATATTTAACAGCGCCAATATAATTACCTGCTTTATCTGATACTATAGGAAGAGTAGAAACAATTTTATCATATCCATAAAGTCTTCCAATTTCTTCTATCAAATCTTGTTTATGAGGCTCAACATCAAGTCTTCTGTTAGGAATTATAACATGATATACTCCCTTTTTATATTCATAATCAAATTGTAAATTATCAAGACTCTTTTTAACATCACTATCAGTAATAGTTATACCTAACGTTTTGTTTATATCTTCAAGTGTTACCTCTGCTTCTTTTTCAGTTTTATCGATATTATCATAAATCACAGTATCACTAAGTACTTTTCCAGATGCATATTTTTCTAGCAAATGACAAGCACGTTCAATGGCCATTTTAGTATATTCATAATTAAGTCCACGTTCATATCTTAATGATGCTTCACTTCTAAGATCAAGTCTTAAAGAAGTATATCTAACGTTATACGCATTAAAAATAGCACTTTCTATTAAGATATCACAAGTATCATTATCAACTTCAGTGTTCTCACCACCCATAACACCTGCTATACAAACTGGTCTATTTCCATCAGTAATAACTATATCATCTTGAGATAACATACGTTCTTTTTTATCAAGAGTAACAATTGATTCATTATCTCCTGCCATTCTAACAAGTATCTTATCACCCAGTTTTTTCTTATCAAAGAAATGTAGGGGTTGTCCAAACTCAAGCATTACATAATTAGATATATCAACTACATTATTAATAGGTCTCATTCCAGCATTTATAAGTCTATTCTTTATAAAATCAGGTGATTCTTTAATAACAACATCTTTAACCATCTTAGCATAATATAACATACAATTAGGTGTATTAACTTCTAAACTAAAATTATCTTTTACTGATTCTTTAACAGGTTTAGTTGCAATACTAGGAAGAGTTACTTTCTTACCTAAAACACTTGCTACTTCATAAGCAAAACCAATATGATTTGTACAATCTATATTTCTATTTGGATTTAAATCAAGTTCATAAATTGTATCATCTAGTCCCATATATTTTAAAGGATCTTCTCCTACTTTAGCTTCATTTGGCATTTCAAAGATTCCTTTAGCATGGTTTTCTATAGTATCCTCTTCAAGCCCTAATTCAGATAGAGCACAAATCATTCCATTAGATTCATATCCACGAATTGTTGATGTCTTTATTTCAAATCCTCCAGGAAGAATTGCACCTGGAAGTGATACTATTACTTTAATTCCACTTCTTACATTATTAGCACCACAAACAATTTGTCTTTTATCAAGTCCTACATCCACTAAGCACTTATGTAAATGTGTATCAGGAATATCTTCGCACTCTAAAACTTCACCAATTACTAAATTATTTATTTCATTTGATATTACATGTTCAACATTAACACCAGCATTAGTAATTTTTTGTGCTAAATCTTTTAAATCTACATCTTTAAGGTCAACATAATCTTTGACCCAATTCATGCTTATAGCCATACTACTCAGCATCCTTTCTATCAAAATTTTCTTTTGTTCTTAAATCATTTGTATAGAATGTTCTAATATCAGTTATTCCATATTTAAGCATTGCAAGACGTTCTGCTCCAAAACCAAAAGCAAATCCTGTCCATTTATTAGAATCATACCCGCAATTATCTAATACATTATGATGAACAATTCCAGCACCACCTACAGTAATCCATCCAGTACCTTTACAGATATTACATCCCTTACCACCACAGTTAAAGCATGATATATCAAGTTCAACAGATGGCTCAGTAAAAGGATAAAAACTTGGACGAAATCTTGTTTCACGATCTTCACCAAATAACTTTTTAGCGATTATATCAAAAGTAGCTTTCAAATTAGCAAGTGAAATATCTTTATCTACTATTAATCCTTCTATCTGAGTAAACTGATGTGAATGAGTTGCATCATCATCATCTCTTCTATAAGTCTTCCCTGGACATATTATTCTAATTGGAGTTTTCTCTTTATTTTCAAGCATAGTTCTAATCTGTACAGGAGATGTTTGGCTCCTTAATAGAGTTGTATCAGAGTCTAGATAGAAAGTATCTTGGGCATCCCTCGCAGGATGACCCTTAGGTAAATTTAAAAGTTCAAAGTTGTATAAATCTTTTTCTACTTCAGGTCCTTCTACTACATCATAACCCATAGAAAGAGCAAGGCTCTCTACTTCTTCAATTAATTTTTCTAATATGTTTTCTACTCCTACTTCTACTTTAGTACTTGGAAGAGAAATATCAATTTTTTCAGAAGCAAGTTTTTTCTCTAACTCTAAATTATTGATTTTCTCTTCTAATTTTGAAAGCTCATGTGTTACAAAGTTTTTAGTCTCATTAGAAAGCATACCTACTTCTTTTTTCTCATCAATTGATAAATCTCTCATATTACTAGTAAGTTCAGTAACAAGTCCTTTTTTACCTAAATACTTAACTTTTAAATTTTGAACATCTAAAAGTGCATTAGCATTTTCTAAATCTTTAATTAATTCATTTTTAATATTTTCTACTTTTTCTTTCATAGTTCCTCCATAAAATAAAAAAGGTAGCACCTAAAGGACGAATTATCGTGGTACCACCTTATTTCAGTATTTCTACTCTTAAAAGCTATAACGCACAACCGTTTACTATTAATAAAAGCTATAGGACGAATTCATAAATACTTTTCTTACTAGCATTCCACCATTTGCTAACTCTCTATTAGATAGTTCTTTTACTACTACTTCCTAATTATCGCAATCAAATATACAAGTAACATTATATTATATTTTTAGCTCATTTGCAATTTATTTTTTTAAAGATTTCACTTTATATTTCTCTATTTCTTCTTTTACTCTTTTAAAGCCATAACTATCTATTCCTAAATCATTAATATACTCTTTTCTATCTTTATCATAATTATTATATAAATCTTTAATAAGTTTCTTGAAATCTATAGAATTATAATTATCTATAAGTTGTAGTGAAACATCAAGTGAAGAAAGAGGAATTAAATATTCTAATGTTACATCCTCAAACTTCTTTAAAGAGTCTTTTTCTAGCTCACTTATTATTTCATAATTTTTTCTTGGTAAATATCTACTATTGTAACATAATTCTTGTATTTTTTTATAATCATTAAAAGCTTTTACATATAAGCCACTTGATGCATATAACTCATGTATTTTTTGATGCGAAAAAACATTTTCTAAATTATTATTCTTTAAGTATAAGTATTCTAAGATAAGTGGTAATACGTCTTGATATTCTGAAGGTATACTATATAAATCAGGCATGTTATCACAGTTTACTTCTCTTAGTAAAACTCCTATAAAATAAACAAGTTCTTTTTTATATTCTTCTTTAGCACTTCTTGATGGAAATATAATTGTAGGGTCCTCATTTTCTTCTGTAGGAGTTGATATAATTGTATTTCTATTAAACAATGATGGTGCTCTAACAACTCTTATTTTGTTATTTTTCATATTTTTTTTAAATTCAAAAGGTATATAAAAATCTATTTCTTTAATAGAGTTTATAACATCATCCCAAGAAGTTTTATTATTATCTTTTTTATATTTTAATATTTTACTATTATTTAAATCATTATATATATTATAAACACTATCACTATAACCAAATACTCTACTCATAATAACCTACTTTCTAAGATCTATTTCTTTTCTTAATCTTTTAAATCCATAAGTATCAATATCATGTTTAAGTATAATACTTTCTCTATCATTATTAGGATTTTCAATTAACTCTTTTAATAATTCTTTTATTTTTTCTTTATCAGAAATATATTTATCTGTAACTTGTAAACATGCATCAAATGATGCAAAAGGAACTAAATAAGTAAGGCTTGCCATTAAAAATGTACCGATATCATATTTATTTTCATTTTTATGATATTTGTCATAAAGTCTAATATAGTCTTTGGCATTCTCTTTTAATTCACTTAAGTATTTTTCACTAAATCTTTCTATTTTGTTCTCTTCTTTTAAATAAATATATTCCAAAAGAAGCGGAACAATTGAAGCATACTGACATTTTAAATCAAATTTATCAGGTAATAAATCTAGATTAATATTTTTTAAAATATCTCCGATAAAATATATTAGTTCTCTTTTATACTCTTCTCTAATTTTAGAAGATGGATAAATTATTGTGGGTTCTTCACCATTTTCTAAAATTGTACTTGTAAATCTAGATAACGGATTATAACAGATAGTTATTTCTTTTTTATTAAGGAAATTTATAACATTTTCTGGTAAATAACTAGATAAAGATAAAGGTGCATTTTCTAAATCTTTGGTATCAATAAAAGTCATATCTTTTTTATATTTTTTATTGTAATTATTATTAAGATATTTAGAGATATTATAGATATCATCTACTCTTCCATAAAGTCTACTCATAATTATCTTGATATCCTTTTATATTCTTTTTGAAGTCTTTTACAGTAAAGAGTATTAATATCTAAGTCCCGTGCTACATCATTCATTGATTTCCCTTCTATCACATTTTCTACTTCACTACTTACAGTATCTTTATCAGTATTTAATCTATCAATTAACTGTAAGGCAAAATCAAGTGACTCAAGATATTTATAATAATCTGCAAAAACATGAAAGTGATACAATTGAACAGTTTCATTTTTGCTTTCACACTGTTTATATATCTTCATCAAATCACGTGCTTCACTTTGTTCTGCTACAAGTCTTTCAAGTAAAAATTCATCAAGTGCTTTTTGGCTATCTTTATGTCTTCTTAATTCTATTATATATTCCATAAATATTGGAAGAGCTTCAGTATATTCTATATATGTACTACGAGGTTTTTCAATTTCTGGAACATGTCCCATTTCATGAGCATAAGACATTTGGTCACTCACTGTTAATTGTCCACTTGGAATATATATTTTAAATCTAGTATCTCGCCCTTCTCCAGAAGTAAAATAAAGATTTGCTTCATGTTCATCAAGATTAGAATCTCTAATTAATTTAATCTTTTTAGTTTTTTCATTGTAGTAATCACTAATAAAAGAATTTTCAAATACTTTTAATGATCTTAAAAAGAATGGTTTTATAACTTCTTCTTTTACTTTTTCTTTATTAGATATACTTTTTGGAATATTTACTCTAGATATTTTTCTTGCTATCTGATAGATATTTTTTCTTTCATAATCGTCATATTCATTTTTAAAAGATAATTTAAGGTATGACATATCTTCCTCAAATCTTTCAATGCCATCTAAAAAATCACGTATTTTCATATAAACCCTCATTTCAAATCATATATTATAAGATTAAATATATAAAAAGGCAATAAATAATACATATGAATTTTACAAAAAAAGAAACTATTTCTAGTTTCTCTTAAATTAATCTAATAAAGATCCTTTCACTACATTAGAAGAAGTACTCTTAGTTGCAATAATATTATCAATATTAGTTGTATTTCTTGAATAATTAACTGTAATTAACGAACCTGTATTAGTTGCTGCATGAGTGAAAGCATTATCATACGAAGTAGGATTACTATATATATTAAGAGTTGCTTTAGCATCACTAACCGCGTTAAACATTCTTTCAATATTATCAGCATATATTTTAAATGTACCTATACTAGTAAATGTTGAAGATTCACTTCCGGCACCATAAAACATCAAATACATATTAGTAACTTTTTTAGTATCCCAACTACTTAAATCTCCAATACCCCATGTTGTGGCATTATATCCAGCATTATTAAACATCATACTCATTGAAGTAACATTAGAAGTATTCCACCTACTTAGATCTCCAATACTCCATGCTGTGGCATAGTATCCAGCACCATAAAACATTCGAGCCATATCTGTTACACTTGACGTATCCCAATTGTTTAAGTTACCAATATTAAATACGGAAGATCTTCCACCATTTGAATTAAACATTCCAGACATCTTAGTTACCTTAGAAGTATTCCAATTACTTAGATCTCCAATACTCCATGTTGTAGCATCATATCCAGCAAAAGAAAACATATCAGCCATATTTTCTACATTAGAAGTATCCCAATTGTTTATATTAGAAATATAATAACTATTATTCTGACAATAATCAGGCTGTTGATAGTCTGAATATCTATACGCAAACATAGCTCTCATATTTACTACATTAGAAGTATCCCAATTTTCTAAACCTGTTATTTCAAAAGATGTAGCATTCCATCCTGTAGAATAAAATAAACGTCCCATATCAGTAACATGTGTGGTAATAAGATTGCTAACATCTATACTTCTGACATATGGGAAAAGAGAGAATAAAGCATCACTATTAGGATTTGCAACAACACCACCAACTTGTCCAATGTATAATTCATAAAAACGATTTGAATCAACATCTGTATACCAAGCAAAAATATCTTCATTTCCACCATCTGATACATTCCAAGAAGCAATTGCATTATTAGGAATATTTATGTGATTAACTACTGTAATTGTCTCAAAATTAGTTCTTGATATGCTTTTATTAAAAATTAAAGAGCTATTAGTACCTTGAACACTCAATGAAGCATTATAATCTCTAGTTTCAAATGTCCCAGCAGAACTCATATTTTTATGGTTATACACTCCATCAACTTCACTAAAATATACTATTCCACTATTATTAGCATATCCCCTTAAAGTTAAAGGATTATTTTCGCAGTAGTATTCATTTCTATCACCAACAATAGATTCATTACAATTATCAGCACCAAATATATTATTTAAAACTAATTTATTAGTTAAATAAGCGCTTCCTTGATCTCCACCGATTAAATAATACGTAGAAAGAGCAGTTTTTAATCCTACCATATTTCTCCAATGAGAATTAACAATGCCTCTTCTAAGAAATGTTTTATAATTATTTGTATTATAAGTATCCATTTCACTAACTGATTGACATGATGTAGAAGATTGAGTTAACTTATATATTTCTTTATATTCAATACATGATGCAGGATTTGAAGTACATCTAAGAGACTTATTAGATTTAAAATTTTCAATAGAAACCTCATTATTTTTTACAATTATTTCATAATTACTATTATTACAAGTGTAAACGTCTGATTCTTCTATACAATTAGAAGAACCTATTATATTATTTAAAATTGCTTTATTATTTTCATATTCGCTTGATATTCCAATTAAATAATATACATTATCATTCTCAATAAAACCAAGTTCATTAATCCAAGTTTTATTTGATAATCTTGTCCTTCTAAAATTACTATAACTATTATATTCTAGTAAATATTCTAGTGAACTATAAGAATTATAATTATCAAAAAAATACATTTCAGTGATTTCATTACATGATGATTCTCCTGTTTTTGCATAGCAACTATTTTCTTTATCAGAGATAAAGCTAGAAATAGAAATAGGATAGCTAATATCATTGCTAACAGATATTTTCAAGTAATCATCTTCACATATGTAATCTGAGAAATCGCCATTATTTGTTTCATGGCACTCTCCTGTTGCAAAAGAAGAATTCAAAATTGCTTTATTTGTTTCATAATTATTTTCATCAAAGATAGTGTTTAAATAGTATTCATTTCCATCAATTACATACCCTAATTGTTCAGTCCATTCTGTATTATTTAAAGTTTTTTTAATAAAATTTCTATAACCTGAATCTTGAACTAATAAAGAAGAAGTAGAATAATGTTCTCCGCTATCAGACAAGTAATAGCCATTCTTTGTTTCAAAACACATATTTTGATAATCAGAAACATTTGATCCAGCAGCAGAAACAGAATTAAATAAACTTCTATCCCCACCTCCAGGTGAACTTACTAATTTACAAGTCAAAGAACTATTTTCTTTATAATGAGTAACTGAAATACTTCCATAATCACTTAATTCAACTTCTAAATCATCACACTCACAATAGTAACCTGAAAAAGAAGAAGATATTGCCTTAGGTCCACTGCTGCCTCCACCAGTTATTTCTTGGCAGTTTTCACTTCCAAAAGCTGATGTTAATATTGCTTTATTCTCATCATATGAATTTAACTCAGATAAATAGTATTCTTGATTATTTAATTCTTGATTATTTAAAACAAATCCAACTGAATTATCAATCCCACTTGAAGATAATGATCTTCTTAAAAATGTATTATATCCACTTGTTGTAATAGCTTGAGTTGAGGTTGGTAAATCAAAACTGCTTCCATTTGTTGAATATCCCATTCCCCAAGCTGATAATCCTTCTTTTTGAATAGCTTGTGCTGTTAATGTTAATGTATATGTTGCTCCGTCATATCCAGAATTTGTTGACTTACATGTTGTATTTCCAGTTAATTGATCAGTTGTACATTCAATACTTCCAGAATATACTGGATTAAATGTTACACTTTTTATTGGACTACTTGTTTCCTCTCCACTTCCCAATAATTCTTTATAATAAAAGCATCTTTCACTATCTACATAAGTCCAATCATTTTCATTGTCGCGATTGATAAGTGCTATATCAATATTTAATTCATCACTATGATTAGTTAGAATTGTACCATCACTTGCTTCCCACTCATCACTTAAACAAATTCTAACATAAGCTTCAGTTTCCCCTTCATTTTTTACAGTTATTGTCTTTGGTGTCTCATCACCTGGCATCCAGTTAGTAGGAGACGTAAATTCTTCATGAAATCTCGTTTCAAATGTTCCTGTATTAAATATATTATTAAATACTCCCGTACTTGTTAAATATGCTAAAGTACTACCTACTCCCATTACTAAAATACCAATTATAATAAACAATAATGAACGCTTACTTTTTACCATATTCATATTACTCTCCTATACTATAAATAATTATAAAATATAATTAATAGTAAAGTCAATTAATAAGAATTATTTCACAAAAAAAGAAACTATTTCTAGTTTCTTAACTCTTTAAGAAGTCGTTTGCATCCTCTTGTATCTACGTCCAAAAGTCCTCTCATGTTTTTAAATGATTTTTCTCCACTAACATTTTTTGCTATCAAGAAATTAACTGCTTTTTCATCTTCTTCACAGTTATCTATTAATTGAAGAGCATAGTCCATAGATTTAAAATACTTATAGGCTTCAGTTTTCTCATTTTCAAAAAATTTATCTTTATATGAACCATTATTCTTTATCTCTCTATTATCACGAATAAAGCCTCTTGCCATTGTTTTTAAGTCACCTATTCTATTATGGACAAATAACTCTTTGGGATTATTTTTATCTAACTTTTTACACGCAAGATACTCAAAATACATAGGTAATACTTCTAAATATTCGAAATACTCATCACTGCTTGGATTAAAGAAAGTCGGAACATGCCCATACTCATGAGAGTATGCGATAAAATCTGTATCCATAAATGGCTTAGTTGTCATAAATACAGCAAGTGACTCATCATTTCCAACCAAATATGCTTCTCCATTTTTTACTGTTTTATCTCTAACTAACTTAATCTTTTGCAAAGCATCAATATAATAATCTTTAACACTTAGATTTAAATCACTTATAAAAGACATAAAATACTCACCCATTTTTAAATTACTAAATTTACGAGCTCTATATTTTTCTAATGGCGATGATAAAATCTCCTTACATACTCCTATTTTATCATCTTTCTCATTAAGTAAAGTTGCATTATATTCTTCTAAATCTTCATTAAATGCTACTACTTCACTTTTATAATCAAATCTCACAAGAATCCCCTCTTTCAGTGAGTTATTATATCATAAAACTTCTAAAAATACAAACCCGAGTTTTGTACTTTATTTCATAAAAAATCATCGATTTAACCAATAATTATAAGGCTTTACGATGATTTTTGTTTTGTATAATCATATAGTCATATGATTTATCAATTTT
>JAFUTR010000036.1 GCA_017477845.1 Bacilli bacterium | reverse complement strand
GAGTTAAACTTGAAAAATACAACTTTAGAAGATGAAAAAGCAAAACTAACTAAAGAAGTAGAAGAGTTAAACTTGAAAAATACAACTTTAGAAGATGAAAAAGCAAAACTAACTAAAGAAGTAGAAGAGTTAAACTTGAAACTTGAAGAAGTAACAAAGACATCAGATAAAGAAAATAAAAAATAAAGAAATGGAGGTATCGATATGGAAATAACTTATATAAATTATCAAAAAATATATGGTGGAAATATCATACCTAATAATTCATTTAAAAAGTATTCAAGCAATGCAAGTAGTAGAATTGCTTATTTTACTTCTAATAGAGTAAGTAAAGTAGAAAATGCAGAAATTCTACTAAATGTCTTTTCTGCTACTTGTGAAATTGCTGAATTACTTTATAATCAAGACCAATTAATTGCTAAACAAAATGATGATACATCAACTAAAGCTAGTGAAACTGTTGGACCACATTCAGTTAGTTATGTTAATAAATCTAATTTACAATCACAAAGAATAATGAAATCTAATGAATTAGAACAAGAATGCTATAAAATATGTAGCAGATATTTAGCAAAATACGGATTAATGTATAGAGGAAGATAATGTTTCCACATACAGTAACATTATTCAATGTGAATAAAGTAAATGGAGAAATTAGTTACAGTTCTAAAAAATTAGATGGTGTATTCTATTACAAAACTAATAAGGCAAGCAAAGAGGAAAATGGAGAAAATGATTCTAGTGAATATCACTGCATTATTCCAAAGTCAGTAATTGACAAGGCTCAGGCATCATTAAAAAAGAATGATTTAATTGTCATTGGAGAGTGCGATAATATAACAACTATTAAAGAACTAGAAGATAAAGAATATTTTCCTATTAAATCCATTATAGATAGTCTATATGGTGGTAATGAATTGCAAAATATGGAGGTTACGAATTGCGAGTAGTAGCCTCTTTATATTTACCTAGTATCGAACAAATGATAAAAGACTGTGGATTAGATGAAGGTGGAGAAGTTCAAAAAACAATAGACCAATTTGTGTTAGAACGGTCTGAACCTTATATTCCTATGGATGATGCTAGGCAACTTATTTTAAGCGGTAGTAGAGCCACTAAAATAGGTAGTGGAGAAGTAATTTGGGATACTCCATACGCTCATTATCAGTATGAGGGATTATTAATGGTATCTCCTAGCACGGGTTCTGCTTGGGCAAAATATGGAGAGCAAAAAGAATATGCAACCCCACTTAAAACTTTAAATTATCACGGCGGAGATAATAGAAAAGACCATTGGTTTGATAGAATGATGATTGACAAAAAAGAAGAGCTAATAGAAGAGTGTCAAAAAGTTATTAACAGGAGGCTAGGATAATGGAAGAAAAAGCTATTATTGAATGTATAAAAGATTATTTTAAAGGTTGTCCTTATCTAGACAATAAGAATATCAATATAGATTTTCTAGGTGATGAAGGAGAAAGTTTTTCAATTGAAGAAGTACCAGCCTCTATTATAACTAAAAGGTTTATAGATGGTAGCAAAGAAAAACAATGTCTATTTGTATTAGCAAGTAGACTTTTCTTTGGAGGTATAGAAAATCAACATAAGATAGATAATCTTCATTTGTTTGAAAAAATAAGTAATTGGTTAGAAAGTAATACAGAAAAGGATGTATTGCCAACATTGAATAATAAACAAACTGCTACTAGTATAGAAGCTCTATCTAGTGGTTATTTATTTGGTACAGACAAAGTAAATAAATATGCTAGGTATCAAATACAATGCAAATTAATTTATGAGGAGGATGTATAGTATGCCAAAGGCTAAAAGAAATACATATCGTGTATTCATGAATGTAAGTAATACTTCTACCAAAGAATGGGAAATATTTGGTAAAGATATAGAAGATTTATCAAGAGAAATGAATAACGAAGTAAGTTCATTTACAAATATTTTAGGAGAAGTAGAAGTAGATATTACAAAAGGTGCACAAGTTACATCAGTAGAACCAATCAAATATAGAGATGAAAGTAAAATTTCAAAAATTCTATATGATATTTATAAAAATGATAAAGAATTATCAGAGGTCGAATATGAGTTTTGTGAAGTAAACACTACACAAGAAATTTTAGGTTCAAATGATACCCCAACGGGAACATATGAAGCATTCGTTCAAATTGGAGCGATAGATTTAAAATCTTGGGGTGGAGATACAACAGGACTTAACTCACCAATTGATATTAATTGGAAGGGTGAAAAAACTTTCGGAACGTTTGACCCAACTACTAAAACATTTACAGCAGAATCTTAATTAATGGGGAGTAAAAACAACTCCCCTTATTTTTTTTAGAAGAAAGGAGACAAAACATGGCTTTGAAAATAAAAAATGAGTTCATTAAAGAAGAAATTATAGATGAAAATAATGAGAAAATAGGGGAATTAAAGTTTAATCCAAAAGATTCAAGAATTATGAAAATATTAACAGAAGCTATTGTTGAATGTACAGAAGGATTAAAAGAAATAGATAAATTGGGAGATATAAAACAATTATCAGAAAAAGATTTAGATACTATCGAGGATTATCAAAAAGAAGAAGAAACATTTAGAAAAATAGATAAAGGTTATGATATTGAATTAAAGACTATTGAAAGTATCATTGATAAGTTATCCACAGTATTCGGAAAAGAAACAATAGAACTATTTACACAAGGAAGTGTTGATATTGATTCTGTAATGCCTGTTATTGAGTTTGTAATGCCATATGTAAAAAAAGATAGAAACAAAAAAATAGAAAAGTACATGAAGAAATCTAAAAAGAAAAATATAGATGATGTGATGGAATAATGAATGCTTTAGTTGATAAATTTCCAACAAAGATAAAAGTAAATAATAAAATATTATCAATTGATTCTGACTTTAGAAATTGCATTAAAATCATTCAAGCATTTGAAGATGATGAATTATTTAATCAAGAAAAAATGTATATTCTAATCAAAAATTTATATATTGATGAAGTAGATGAAGAGGACATAGAAGTAGCATTTAATCAAGGTATCAAATTCCTAGATTTAGGAGAAATAAAAACTGATGGAGTAGTACATAAAAGAATTTACTCTTTTAATAAGGATAGTAATTATATTTATACGGCTATTAATCAGTCTCATCATATAGATTTAAGTGAAATTGAATATATGCACTGGTGGAAATTTGTATATTTATTTATGGACATTGGACAAGACTGTATGTTTAATCAACTAATATACTATAGGAAAAGAAAACAAGAAGGCAAACTAACTAAAGAAGAAAGAAAAGTATATCTATCTATGATTAAAATAATGGATTTAGACTATGAAGAAGATACAGAAGATGATGATGAATTTATGAAAAAGTTAGGAGGTGGTTGATATGGCTGAACATAAAGGTGCTATCAAGATTGATACTAAATTAAACGTTGATTCAATAAGGCAAAATTTTAAAGAGATAGACACAAAAACAAAAAATATGATTAACCAATTTAATAAATCGGTTGATAGCATAAGAGGGCAAGAATTAGCACTTGATAAAGTAAAAAGAAAACTTGAAGAAGAAAGGAATATGTTGGACATATTACAAAGCTATGCTAATAATGGACCCATAAAAGAAGAAGACGCAACACTTTTAGAACAATCAAAACAAAAAGTTCAAGATTTAACAACACAATACGAATTAATGTCTAGCAAATTATCGGAAACGAAAAGAATAACTAGTGAGTTAGGTGAAAGTATCAAAGAAAATCTTAATCAAAAAGCTAATCTTTTAGGAATACAAAAAGGTATAGACAACGTGGAAACTAAACTAGATAAATTCAAAAATAGAATGACTAGATTAGTTGGTACTGTAATGGTATTTAGTTTGTTAAGAAGAGGATTAACTAGTTTAAGAAATAAGTTTTCAGAATTACTAAAAACAAATGATGAATATAATTCTAGTTTAAATCAAATTAAAGCAAACTTAATGACAGCCTTTGCACCAATTTATAATGCTTGTTTGCCTGCTATCAATTCACTAATGAGTGCATTATCTAAATTGACAGGAACAATAGCGGTATTTATATCTGGACTCTTTGGAAAAAGTTTGAAACAATCAAAAAAAGAAGCAGAAGCTCTATCAAAATCACTTAAAAAAACAGCAGACAGTGGAAAAGATGCGAGTAATTCATTATCAAGTATAGATGAAATACAAAACGTAGATGATGATAAATCTTCTGGTGGTAGCTCTGGAGATAGCGGAATAGACTATAGCGGAGAATTACAATATAGCCAAAAATTATTAGATATCCTCAATAATATCAAAAAATGGATAGAAGATAATCAAGGATTAGTAATTGGAGCAATAGGTGGTATAACAACAGCACTCATTTTAATGAAATTATTAGGATTGGACCCAATATTAAGCTTGGGGATAGGACTAATTATTGCGGGAGTCATAGCCTTAATAAAAGATTTTAAAGATTTTTTGGAAAATCCTACATGGGAGAATTTTGGAAAGGTTGTTAGAGATATAGGAATTATAATTTTAGGAATTGGAGTTGCGTTAACAACTGTTCTAGGAATAGCGGTAACATGGCCAATAATTTTAGCTGGGGTTATAGCAATAATAGTAGGATTAGTTATTCAAAATTGGGATATTATAAAAGGTGTTTTGGGCGGAATAGGCAACTGGATAATGAAAAATGTAATTGAGCCAATAAAAGGATTTTTTGCTGGCTTGTGGGAAGGAATAGTTACATCTGCGAAATCTACATGGCACACAATTCTCAATTTATTCTCAAAAGGAGGACAAATATTCAACGGAGTAAAAGAAGGAATAATAAATAGCTTTAGAGGAATAGTTAATAGTTTAATTACAGGAATAAATCGCATAATTGCAACTCCATTTAATAAAGTAAATAATCTTCTTAATACAATAAAAAACACATCTTTTTTAGGAATTTCTCCTTTTAAAGGGCTTTGGAAATATAATCCTTTGCCAGTACCACAAATACCAAGATTAGCTCAAGGCGATGTCATTCCTCCAAATAGCGAATTTATGGCAATATTAGGAGACCAAAAACGAGGAGTAAATATCGAAACACCATTATCAACAATGTTAGAAGCATTTAATAAAGCATTAGATAGTCGTGATGGTGGAATTACAACAGATTTATTGTTAGAAATCATTCAACTTTTAAATAATTTATCAAACAAAGAAACAGTAATGACTGTTGATGGAAATAGATTTGCTCAATTAATGACAAAATACTTTGATAGAGAACAGAAACGATTAAATAAATCAACAGCTATTGAGGTGAGATAATGAATAGAAATAGTGGATTTTTACAAGTTAATTTAGGATATGGTTGGATAGATTTACCTACACCAGATTCTGATAATTATAAACCTACATATACACATGAAGAAAAAAGCTATAGAGATGCAAGAAGAATATTACACAGAGACATCATAAGAAGAAACGAGGCTAAAATATTCTGTGGTTGGAAATCTTTAAGCGGAGAACAATCAGCATTCTTACAGAATCTATATGATTATGATGATTTTATGATGAGATTCACAGATAGCAAGAATAGACGTGTTGAAAGAAAAATGTATGCAGGTCCTCTTGATGGTAAAGTAAAATATGCAGATAAAGAAACCTACTTAATCACTAAAAGAACTGACGTACAAATGAATTTCATGGAGGTATAGAGTATGGCTAGTTATAAAGACATAAACAGAGAAATCAAAGGATATGTTGAAGTAAAATATAACATTTCAGAAGAAACACCGATATTATCATTGTTTTACGATAACGGAAACAAAACATATGAAATAAATAGTGCAGAATTTACCACGTCATTACAAAATATTTATTCTACAAGTAGAAAGCCAAATAAATATGCAATATTAGAAGAAAACTACACGTCGTTAGATGGTAGTTTTCTTTTATTTGATAAAGTAAATCAAGATTCGGGATTTATCAGTGATAAAACAATTAATGAATATATAGAATATGGTGACACTCATGGTGGAGACAATACACAAATTTGTTTAGAAATAGGTAATCAAGAAAATTTAATTGAAACAGACATTAACGGATTAACAATTTATGCAAAAAACAACAAAATAACAAGTTGCCACGTTACTTTATTTGATAGTGAGTTTAACATTATCGAAGAAAAAAATATAACTGACGATAATTCTACTTTGCTTTTAATATTTAATAATAGTCTAAAAAATCATTTTATTTATATAGACAACATCACATTTGAGAATCCAGATAGAAGAATAATGATAGACCATATTGATATTGGTATGTCTTATATCTATGAAGATAATGAATTAATAGAATTTTCTGTAATAGAAGAAGTGGACAAGTTGGTACAGAAAACACCTGCTAACGAATTGAAAGTAACAATAGGAGATTATGATAAACTATATGATCCGTTGAATCCTACTGGAATAACTAAATACTTAACAGAAGATGCAATTTTTATTTCGTATATAGGAATTGCAAATGATAATGGAAAAATTGAATACACCAAAATGGGAACATTTTACTATGATTCAATCGATTATCAAGAAGGACAAGTTACTATAACTAGCTATAATTTAATATCTAAAATAGAAAAATTGCAACCTAGACCAATATACAGAACAAAAGTGCCTAACTATGTAGTGGAAGTTGGAAAATTACAAGAATGTTTAGAAAATTATTTAAATACCTCATATGAATATAGCTATTTAATAAATATTTCTAATAAAAACGAGATGAAATTAGACACTCTAGATTACTCTAGCATAAATAATATATTACAAACTTTATCCATGCTCGAAGGAATATATTTTATAGATAGGGATGAAAACATTGTTATAAAAGAAATAAATCAAAGTATAAAAGAAATTCTTTCAAAAAATGAATTAACAGAAGATGCAAAATACAGTAATATAAACAATTATAAAAATATAATAAATACTACAAAGTATTATCAAGGTTCAACTTCTAAACATAACACAATAAACGTATCAGTAACATTGCAAAAAAATAAGCAGTATTTAGCAATAAAAGTAGATGACAAAACGGCTTTTAACATATCGAATGAAGATATAAGCTATCAAAATGCAACACGTGTCTATTTAGATGGATATGGCAATTATAATTGTAATCAAAATTACATTTTTTTAGTCGTCGAAGGAGAAATTGGTACAAACGTAAGTATTACCATTGATTATTATGGATGGTCATCACAGAATGAAGTAGAAGTTCAAAGAAAATACTATGAAAATATAGAAAGTAATATAACTATTTCTAATGATGCTATAAATATAACTACAAACGATACGTATAAGTTAGATGATTTCATTAAGAAAATTCCTACTTATTCACTGAGTCTGAATTATAATGGAAATCCTAATATAAAAGCAGGAGATTATATAGAAGTAGAAACAGATTATGGATTCATACCAGTATTTGTGCAAAAACATCAATTAACCTATGATGGTGGTCTATCTGGTTCAATTGAGGGGGTAGAATAATGTATACAGAATTTGATTATTTAAACGTAGACATTTTAAATGATATAGAACAAAAAGTACAAACACTATATCAAAAATATTCTTCATTTACATCTCGAACATATATAGCAAAGACGTGGCAAAAAGGAGAATTAGTTTATGTTGATGAAATAGCCGACATTGAATCATCACTTGAATATCTAGGAGATGGGTTCGGATATCCAGAAGGATGGATAAAATCAAGAAATTGGAATATATCAGAATCAAATAATATTAGTTATAAAGATATAAATAGAATACTAAATAATATTGAAATATTGGATAAAGGTAATTTTAATCCATTATTACCAAGTGATAATTTGTATCCTAGTGATACACTATATCCTACAAATAAGAAGGAGGGATAATATGGGGTATATACCAAAAGAATGGAATAATGATGAGTTGCCAGCAATGAACGGACCAAATTTAAGACATATGGAAGCTGGAATTAAAGATGCACATGATAGTATAGATACAATTAACACAATTATTGAAAACTTAACAACATATTCACTAGATGAAATAAATACAGGAAAGAAATGGATAGATGGCAAAACTATTTATATAAAGGTAATTGATTGCGGTGCTTTGCCAAATAATAGTATTAAAACGATAGCACACGATATTTCAAATATTGGTTTTCTTGTTGAGCCACCAAGAGGAGTTTCTTACTCATCATCAACAGGGCATTATTTTCCTTTGCCATATCCAGCAGATTCTATAAGTTCTCAAGTTAAATTGTGGGCAACTAGTACTGATGTAAAACTGCAAACTGGTGCTGATAGAACAGATTACACAGAAACATATGTAATTCTTGAATATGTAAAAACAACAAATGAGGTGGTAAGTAATGAATGAATATAGTATAGTAGTAGATTTTCAAAAAGGTAATATCTATACCGATTTATCCGTTTTAGTCCAAAATGATTATAATGCATACAAATTAAATTTTGAGTTTGATAAAGAGTTCGAAAGAGCTCTTTTTAAATTGAAATATCCAGCAGATAATAAAGAATGGGTGCAAGACATAGTTGATAATCAATTGACTTTACCAGTGCTAAAAGATACTGGAGACTATGAATACGAAATATCTATATATTCAGAAGATGGTAGATTAACAGGATATGCAACTGAAAAATTTCATGTTAGAAGTGAATTAATTAATACTGATGAAATAGTTGAACCTGATGATAGAGTACCAGTATTAGATAATTTAATTAATGAAACTACTCAATTAAAAAATGAAACTGTTGCTTTAAAAGAAGAAGTAGAAGAAGCAATTGAAGAAACAAATAATCTTGACATAAACATTTCAAAAGATGGCAAAATTGCTACAGTAGAATTAACCAAAAAAGATAGTACAACAAAGACTATAACTTTAAAAGATGGAACAAGTCTAATGTTCAATTGGGATGGAACAAGGCTAGGAATTAAGACTGATGAAGATGAAGAATATGTTTATGTTGATTTAATAGGAAGAACTGGGCCAATGGGACCACAAGG
Organism: Bacilli bacterium; assembly: GCA_017477845.1. GTDB lineage: Bacteria > Bacillota_I > Bacilli_A > RF39 > UBA660 > RUG13868. The sequence goes on along the minus strand of JAFUTR010000036.1, from coordinate 31,149 downwards.
AGAAGCTTTTCAAGTAAAGAAAACATATGCAAATATTAATTTAATGATTGCTGATTACGATAACATGCAAATAAATGACTATGTAATGATTGATGGTAATATAGAACAAGAAGATAATGCGAAATTATTTGTGAAACAAGAAATAGAAGATCCAACATATAGATGGCATTATCTAGCTGATTTTAGTGGTGCTACTGGTATTCAAGGACCTGTTGGTGTAACACCTAATATTCAAATTGGAACTGTAGCATCAGGAACTACTCCATCAGTAACAAGAACAGGCACAAATGAGAATCCTATTTTAAATTTTGTTCTTGAAAAAGGTGAAATAGGACGAACTGGGCCACAGGGGGAGACTGGTAATGGAATAGTTAGCATAACTAAAACAGGAACACAAGATACTGTTGATACTTACACGATACTTTATACCAATGGAACTACATCTACATTCACAGTAACAAATGGCGAAGTATCACAAGCACAATTAGATACAGTTCAAATGGAATTAGACAAATATAAAACCCTATCTAAACTACTACCAAAAGTAGAAGGAGAAGGCAACCCTGTAACATTAAACAATACAGTAGATGGAGTGACAATGGATATTACTCCAGAGGGAGCAACTAGTCAACATACTACAACTGGAAAAAATAAATTCCCACTTGCTAGTGGAACTATTAATTTTTCAGGAACTAATAGGTATAGAACATTAACTAGTGAAAATGGAATTATTCATGATGTTGCATATACAACTGAAGGAGTTGAAGGCGTATATGCAGAAAGTGTTAGATTGAGTATTTCATTATTAAGAGGTGGTTATGGAAATAATGCAAATTTCAAAAGTGATTTGTTTACATTATCGGCAGGAACATATTCTTTAAATTATATACATTTAAGTGGCTCTCATTCAACTGCAGGTGTAGCAAGTAATAATTCAAATATTCAATTATATCAAGTAAAAGATAATGTTACATCTATGATAAATTCACTATCAAATTATGATGATATTAATAAATCATTTTCTTTTACTCTTACTGAAGACACACAATGTTATGTTGCAAGTTCTATTTATGTTGGTTCGGGTGCTTTATCACAAGCTCCATTAAATATAGATGCTTATTACCAAGTAACAATAACGCCAGGAGAAACAGCAGATTATGATTATGAAGAATACACAAATGGACAACCTTCACCTTCACCAGATTGTCCACAACCAATTAAAGTAGTTACTGGAGAACAGAATATTAATGTTAGTAGCAGAAATGTATTTGATGGTGAATTAGAATTAGGAAATATTAATCAATGGGGAAATGTTTCATCAAATAGCATAATTAGAAGTAAGAACTACATTAAAATTAAATCATCTAATACGTATAATTTTTCTTCTTCTAAAACAATTATTTTAAACAATATTCAAATATTCTTTTATGACGAGAATAGAATTTTTATTACTAGTAATTGGTTATATACAAATCGTTCTTATTTCACAACTCCAGAAAATGCTAAATATTTAAGATTTAAAATTAATGATGATACCGATGTTTCACAATTAATCCAAATTGAAGAAGGCACAGCAGCAACAACCTATACACCATATTATAGCAAAGATTATCCACTATCATTAGGAACATTAGAATTAGCAGAAATAGGTGATTATAAAGATTATATATATGGTAGCCCTAATAATTGGTATAAGTATAAATGTGTTGGGAAATATGTTTTAGATGGTGAAACAAATGTTTTGGTTGGAAAATCAACTACGCATTCTGCTGAAACAAAAGGCTTTTATCAAATAAGAATCTCTGATAAACACATAGGAAGTAACGAAAGCGGTTCAACCAATTTTGGTATTTCTAATAGATTTCCTTTTGTATCAAGTTCAGCTGCAAATGCTTTTGCAAATAATTCATATGGACTATGGTGGGAAGGAAACACAAGATATATTTATATGATTTTAGAACAAATAAAATTAGCCGATGCTAATAATTGGCTAACAACACACAACACAACAATTTATTATCTTCTAGATACACCAACATCAGAGCAAATAACAGATACAATATTAATAGAACAATTAAATAATCTATATAATGCAATATCTGCACAAGGAACAACATATATAACTTGTTCAAGTGCAAGTGATGATAATGAAACGTTACAGGTTAAAGCAAGTACATATAAGGATATTAGTTCAATATTAAATCCAGTAGTAGAAAGTGAGGGAGAATAATGGACTTTCTTAAAGAATATTGGACGCAGATAGTATTTATTTTAGGAATACTATCTTTTCTTTTTACTTTTGGAAAATCTATGATAGAAGGAACTAAATGTAGTTTAAGGAATGATATATTAGATATTTATGACAGATGCAAAGATAGTAAAAAGATTACACATTATGAATTAGAATCAATTCAGCATAGTGCAGAACTGTATTTTAAATTAAAAGGAAATTCATTTGTAAAAGATATAGTAGAAAGAACAAAAGAATTTGAAATAGTAGATTAAGAAAGAAGGTAGTTTTATGGAAATCACTATGACAATTAATATGGTAACGTTTTTTGTAACATTGATTTTAGGAGAACTAGCAAAGAGGTTTGACTTAATTAACAAAAATAAAATACCATTACAAAATTTATGTATAGGCATTATAGTATCATGCATAGAGTACATAATCACAAAGGATTTTAAAACATCTATTATGTTAAGCGGTATAACTGCAGGTGGAGTATATGATATATTCCATAACTTAAATAAAATTCTTAATAAGGATGGTGAGTAATTATGAATATTGAAGAAGTAGAATTTGATGAAGAATTATATAAAAAGAATATAGAAGAAAACGATTTTTCTGGTAGTGAAACAGATGGAAAGGGTGATGTAGATGATACTAACGAAAGTTAATTGCCCTTCTAATAAAATTGGATTAAAATGTCCATATGGAATGACACCGCAGGGTATTACAGTACATAATACATATAATGACGCATCAGCAATGGCAGAAATATCTTATATGCTAGGAAATGACTTTGAAACATCTTTTCACTATGCAGTAGATGATTATAGAGTAGTGCAAGGTATAGAGGAAAATAGAAATGGTTGGCATGCTTCTGATGGTAATGGATTTGGTAATAGAAATACTATTGCTATTGAGATATGTTATTCAAAATCAGGTGGTTCTAGATTCGATAAAGCAGAATTAAATGCAGTTGAATTGATTGTTGATATTTTAAAAAGATATGGTTGGGGTATAGATAAAGTAAAAAGACATTATGACTATGCACCAGATAAAAAGTATTGTCCTCATAGAACTATGGATAAAGGATGGCAAAGATTTCTTAATATGATTCAAGCAAAATTAAATGGTAGTCCTACACAACCAGTTACTGCAAATGATAACGAGGTTAACGTTTATTATAAAGTTAAAACTCAAAATTATGGATGGCTTCCAGAAGTAAAAAATTTAAATGACTATGCTGGCCTTTTAGATGATCCAATTGTTGATGTTGCTATGAGAGTTGATGAAGGATATATCAAATATAGAGGACATAGTGTATCAGGTAAACAATTTGCTTTCGTTGATGGTTATAATGTTAATGATTATAAAAATGGTTATGCTGGAAATGATAAAGATGTGCTTGATACAATAGAGGTTATGTATTATACGCCTGATAATATTAGACCATATAAATTTGCTAAATATAAAGTAAATAATTATGCATGGCAATTTGATTTACAAAAAACAAATGGACAAGATGGTTATGCTGGTATTAAAGGCATACCTATGAAGAAATTTAGAATATGCATTGATTAATATGAGTAAGAAAAGACCTAATACTAGAGCAGTAAAACAACAGTTATTTTTAAAATGCGGTAGGGTGGATATGTATAGTATGGAGAAATATACAAAATACAAACTGGAATTACACCACGATCCACCTTTTCAATATAGCCATCATACTGTATATGAAGAAAGTTATTTATTATCAGCAGATAATCACAGAGAATTGCATTATTTAGAGCATAATCAACCAGAAGAATATGATAGAAGAATGGGTATAATAAAAGAAAATAAAAAAATATTAGAAAGAAAGAGGAGTAGCCATTGATTGGTTATTCCTCTTTTTTTATTTTGCCTTCTTCTAATGCTTTAATTCCTAATCTGACAAATTGCGCTTTATTTAAATCAAATTTGTTCAAGATTTCCATTGCGTGTTCATATTCTTCGTTTTTTAAATCAGCCTTAAATATCTTCCATCTTTCTCTTCTAGTTTCTCTTTGCTTTTCATTATATGCCATAAAAAACCACCTTTCATTCATATTATACAACAACCGTACGAAAAAATCAACAAATTTGTAAAAAACTATTGACACCGTACGGTTGATATGTTATAATAAGTATGTAAGATAAAGAAAGAAACATATCTTACAGGAAAGGAGAAAAGATGAATAACATAAAAAAAAGACCAATTCGCAGTTTAACTTTAGCAGAGTGCTACGAATTAGCCAAAATCGGTTACATATTCACAAAACATGAAAATGTAATTCTAGTAGGAAAGGAGTAATCCTTTTCCTACTACTGATTATAAAGTATTCATCATAAAAAGTCAAATGAAAAATTTAAAAAGAATAGTAAGGGTAATGGTTAATTATTATAAATCTAATAATGAAAATTATGTTCCTATTTATACAGGAGATAAGTTATTAGGATTTGGAAAGAGGGTATCTTTGTAATGGAAACAAGAGTAAAAAGATATTCTCGTAAGAATAGAATGAAAAGAAAAATCAAAAAAATGGGATTTTGGAAGATAGTAAGAATGTTACTAAAAATATTATTAAGAAATACAGCTTTCTTAATTACTGGATTAGTTTATGCTAGTTATATTTTAATTAGAGGATTCAATAATATTATTGCCAAATTATTCATGATGATGCCAAGAATCCAAAAAGTAGCATTAATTTATTTATTAGTAATTAATTTTGGTATGAATGTATATGATACATTTTATATCGATAAACCTAAAAATATAAAAGAGAGTGCATCAGAGAAAGTAGCAATTACTAGTGCGCCAGAATTACCTCAAAATTTAGCTGTAGAAGAAGAAAAGAAAGAAGAATGTATATTTGATGAGGTATCTTGTAAAATTCATTCTAAAGCCAAAGAAATAGGCATGAATGAGGAACAAGCTTTAATCTCTATTGCAATTAGTAGATGGGAAACTGGAAATTATACTTCTAAAGCATTTAAAGAAAAAAATAATGTAGGAGGTATGATGTGTACAAGAGGATTAATTCATTATAATTCTTTAGATGAAGGAATAGAAAAGTTTTTAATTAACTTAAAGAACAATTATTTTGATATTGGATTAGATACAATAGAAAAAATTCAAAAGAAATATTGTCCTGTTGGTGCTGCTAATGATCCTACTGGGTTAAATCAATATTGGCTAGGTGGAGTTACTAAATTATATAATCAATTAAAAAATGTAACCAAATAGGCTACATTTTTTAATTTGACATAATAAGACAATTATTATATAATGATGGACAGAGGAATAAAGTGAGTGTTTTTTTCTAGCTTGTTTTACTATTAACAAAACCTTCAAGGAGAAGTGATATAAATGCATCTTGATGTAAATCTTAGGGGTTTTGGGGAAGGAATCTAGATGACTCTAGAAACTGTAATTCTTATAGTAATTTTGACATTGCTAGCTAAGATTTTCGACAAAAAGGAATAAAAAGGGCACTCATCTTGGCGATGTGTGCTACAGTCAGTAAAATAAAACAACTAGAGGAGTAACACCTACATGGAAAGGATTTATTCCTCTTTTATTATGCCATTTTATTTAAATAATATTCAAATTCATATATATGAATTGTATATTTTTAAAAATAGACATATATCATCCGCATAACAAAAAGTTATACTATAACTAAATTATAACATAATGCAAAAAATTTGCAACATAAAATTTAATTAGTGCTATATACTTTACAACTTTTTAAAGTAAAAGTCAATCTTTTTTATATTTTTCAATATAATCTATTCCAAATTCTTTAATAAATAATTCTTTAGAAAACTTATTTTCGAATATAGTTTGTGCTAATATTTTAATTTTTAAATCTAATTTTCTATTGTTATGAATGGCGTTTTCACCAAAAGTATGATGTTCTAGACAAAGTGGAATAGTAAGATTCCATTTAATTGATGTATGTCTATATGAGCCATAAAATATTTCATGAATATTAACCGTTTTTTTTCCACATATATAACAATTTGTTAAATTATTAGTTATAATACTAGCCCTGTTTCTATCTGCTTTTTGGTGCTTGTATGTTTGCTTTTTTATTTTTCCACTTTTAAGTGGACTTTTTTTATTTAAAGTGGACTTTTTATAGAACGAATTTTTAAAATTTTTCGTTTCATATTCTCTACAGTTGTTTACAGTGTTTTCTGCAGAACATTCTGCAAATGTTATTTCTCTATCTAATAATTTACAAAATGGTTTATTTTTTCTCTTTTTTAAATATATGCAATACATAATTTTCCTTTCTATATTATATAGTGCATATAAAAGGAAGTTTACTCCTGTTATATTCCTCTTATATGCAAGCTAAAATATCCTTTATTTATAAGTAATTGCTAATGTTTCACTGTCTTTATAATATACTATTTTTTCGAATAAAGCATGCGATATTTCTGATTTTAGACCTTTTTCTGATTTTTCGTCAGATAATATTTTGTACGCCTGTTCACATTTTTTATATACAACTTCTTTTGATGGCTCTTTTAATTGTTCTATTCTGTTGTTAATAATTTTAATTTGTTGTTGTAATTTATTTTTATTATCCTTGTATTCTTCCAAAGTGTCAATACCATTTATATATGACTCTTTAACTCTATTAAGTTTATTTTCTAATGATTTTAAATTAGACAAAGCAATATCATATTCAGTATTAGAATTATTCTTAGACACATTTATATCTACTTTTTCGGTATAATCATTTTTAAGTTGCTCAATAATAACTTTTTCAGTTTCATCAACTCTTAAATAATGTGAATCACATCTGCCGTGGAAATAGCCACCACATTGAAAGATAGCATAGTCTCTATCTTTTCTTTTGAAATAGTACATGCCATAACCGCAAGAACCACACTTTAAAATTCCTCTTAGCCAGTGATTATGTTGTACCTGTTCTCTACATTTAGAAAAATGCTCATCTCTATATTTCCATATTTTTTGAACTTTCTCAAATGTTTCGCTATCTATTATCGGTTCATGTAACCCTTTATAATAATTATGTCCGTTTTTTACAAAACCGACATAAGTCTTATTTGTAAGAATGAGTTTAAGTGTTTTTCTTCCCCAAAGTTTTCCTCTAGTAGATTTAATACCCATGTCATTCAAGGTATTGCAAATATGCTTAATGTTTTCTGTATTAATAAACATACTATAAATCATTTTTACCAATTTAGCATTTTCTTCATCGATGACTAGTTGCTTATTTACTAGTTTATATCCAAATGGTGCAAAGCCATTGTGTTCTCCACGTTCTGCTTTTTCTCTTTTTCCACGTTGTACGTTTTCTGATAAGTTAAGAGAATAGTATTCGTCCATAGCTTCATACATTGATTCCAATATTACCCTTTCTTTACCTTCTGTAAGTGGTTGAGTAATACTAATTATATCAATCTTTAATTTTTTCCTTAAGAGTGTCTTATACATAACTGATTCTTCTTTATTTCTAGCAAATCTACTAAAGTCATACACAAGTATTTTTTCAAATGGTTTAGGTTTTGATTTAGCAACTGCTATCATTTTTAAGAATGAGTTTCTATTTTTACTATTAGTTCCACTAATTCCATCATCGTGAAATATACTTTCTTTGCTAATAAATAAATTATTATCCAACGCATATTTAAGTATTAATTTTAATTGTGATGTAGGAGAATATTCTACTTGATCGTCAGTAGATACTCTAATATAACAAGCACATTTCGTTAAATATTCGTTTGATTTCATATAATAATCATTATATAAATTATCAAAATCTAAAAAATTTTCATTCATAAATCATTGCTCCTTATTACTTTTTTTGATATAATAAGGACATAGAAAAAAATCTGTCGTGGTAGATAAGTTTTTTTCTTACATAAGACATTTTCTATGTCCTTGTGTTTGACTAACTGTTCCAGCAGTTAGTCTTTTTTTATCAATTTAATCCAATTTGTGATTTAGCTGTTAAAGAATCGTTCATAAACGAGAAAGTTCCATTTGCGACACCATTTTTTGCATACCAATAATATATTTTCATACTAGAATCTTCATAACTGCTTTCTGTTGAAAGTGTGCCATCACATCCAATAATATCTACAACATCACTATAGGACATACCATTTTCTATTTTGTTGAATTTTTCCATTGTTAAATAGCAAGAAGCATTGTCATTATCATCACTATTTGTTGAACTTAAATCATTACTAAGTGAGGAGCATCCAATAACAATTAATAAAATACCAAAGAAAATCATTATACCTCTTAGAATGGGATTAGTTTGTTTTTTTCTGCAATGTGGACAAATTTTAGCTTTACTATCTATTTCACTTTTACAATACCTGCATTTTTTCATACTACACCTCCTTTACTACAAATCTATATTAAAAGTACCATGTACTAGCATACTTTTAACCAATTTTATATTTTTGTTCTTCTTTAATACAATCTAAAATAAATTGTATATATCCATCTGCTTCGTTTTCATATTGATTAATTTTTAAATAAAGTAAATCTTTATCAATTTGACATAATTGCTGTAGTTCTAAATGAGCTAATTCATGCAATATAGTTTTCTTTTTCTTAGAAGATGATAAATTTTCATTAATTATAATTGTATTAATATTTTCATAACAAAATACCAACCCATTAATGCTACTAGGTAATTTATCATAAACTATTGTAGCATTATAATAATTTAATAACTCTTGTTGAGTTATTTCCCTTTCTAATAATTGTTTAATCATAATACTTAATACTCCTTTATTAAGTACCTGTACTAGCGTACTTATTGTCTATTTATTTGTTTATCAATTTCTCTCTTTCTTTTTTCGACAATAAATCTTATAGTTTCTTTATCGTCATCAGTTAAAATATCTTTATTTTTACTAAAAAGCAATTCTAATTCATCAAATTTTTTTAAATTATCATTAATACTTAAATCTTTGCTTGTAAAATCTTCTAAAGGAACATTAAAATAATTTGCAAGCTGAATAGCATTTCCAACAGTTATATCCATCTCATCATTTTCCCAACGAGATATAGTAGAACGATCTAAATCTAATTTATCAGCTAGCTCTTGCTGCGATATTCCTCTTTGCTGTCTAATAAACTTTAAATTCTTATTAAAAAACCTAGCCATAAACACCTCCTACAAATCAATTTTAACATATTTTTGTAAATTTGCAACAAAAAAAGTGAAAAAAATCACATTTTAGTATTGACAAGTGATTATAATCACGATATAATGTTACCAAGATGAAAGGAGGTGAAGCAATGTATTTAGATAGTGTTTTAATAGGACAGGAATTAAAATCACTAAGAGACAAACGAAAGAAAACAGTAGTAGAAGCAAGCAATGACTTAGGAATACACTTCAATACTTTATCAAAATATGAAAAAGATGCTAAAGACATGAGCTTAGAATTATTGGAAAAAGCATTAAAATATTATGAAGTAGATGAGCTAATTTTTTTTAAAGTAATTCGTGAGTATAATCACAATTTAAAACAAAACTAAAAAGGAGAGAATATGTTAATTAGAATAATATGTTCTATATATTTAGCAATTTGGTACACATGTTTTTGTGTAAATAAAAAAAGAGATATTGATAAATCAGATTTCAAAGTATTATCAATATCATTAATTATTACATATATTATTTCTCTTGTATTGATTTGGATAGTTGTTTAAGCAAAGGTTGCAGAACTTTTAATCGTTCTGAAGTATTCCATTTTTTAGTAGAATCAAATATTTTATTAAACTCATTTATATCAATACTTGGAAAATATAAAAGTAATTTTTGTGAAGTTTTTTGAAAATCACTTTTTTTAGATAACGATATTCCATCATTTGAATATATACCACCAACAGAATCTAAAAAATCAATTATTACTTTTAGTTGGTCTTGCTTAAATTTCTCTATACTCTTAATTTTAACTTCTTTACGATTATTAATAATTGTAATAATTATTTGAGGAATTGTAGTTAGACACCCTGTAATAATAGCAACCCAAATTGTATCAGACATTAGACACCTCACTTTCTTAACTAACTATTATAAAGTGAAGTGAAACAAAAGTAAATTAAAAAAGGAGATAGAAAAATGAAAACAAAAAGAGTATTAAAAAAATGGGTAAAAGTTACAATTGCAAGTATCTTGGTTGTAAGTGCATTAACTATATTAATAAGTCTTGATAGTAACTACAACCAAAATGAAATAAACAACTGTGTATCAGCAGGACATACAGAAACCTACTGTATAGCACATAGTTAAAAATACCACGACAGAACAGAAGAAAATATGCAAGAAAAAAACAGATTAAAAGTAATTGTAACAAATCCTAAAACAAAGGAAGAAGCAAAACAGATGATAAAAAATCTAAATGAGTATTTAAAAGAAAAATATTCAAATAAAAAAGATTCACTAGTTGGACAAGAACTAGTAAATCAGAATGAAATCTAAACAAATTTCAACTAGAAAATAACATAAAATTAACAATTTGTCAAATCTTTGGGTACTGGTTGAGTAGAAAGGATAGTAATGAATGAGAATAATGGGTTTATAGTCATAAATAAAAAAATCTTGAAATGGGAATGGTATCAAGATACAAATACTGTTAGATTATTCTTACATTTATTATTAATAGCTAATTGGGAAGACAAAAGATGGCAAGGTATTGAGGTAAAAAGAGGACAAGTAATAACCAGCCTAAAACATTTAGTCCAACAAACGAAATTGACACTGCAACAGGTAAGAACTTCATTAACTAGGCTAATTTCAACAAACGAAATAACAAAGACAACAACCAATAAATATACTGTAATTACTATAAATAATTACAATAGGTATCAAGATTATAACAAGCAAAATAACAAACAAATAACAAACGAACAACAAACAAATAACAAACAAATAACAACAACTAAACAAATAAACAATATAACAAATAAACAATATATATCAACAACAATATTGGAATACGTTGAGGAAAATTTTGGCAGAACATTAAGTCCAGTTGAATGTGAAGAAATTTTAAGTTGGAATGATAATGAGCTGACAAGATATGCTATCAAGCAAGCAGTTTTACTAAATAAAATTAGTACAAAATATATTTCTAGAATACTTAGTGCTTATGAAAGAGAGAACGTTAAGACAGTTCAACAAGCTCAAGAAAGAGAAAGAAAGTATAACGTAAGCAAGCCAAAAAAATATATTGAGAAACTTCCTGATTGGTTTGATAAAGATTTTAGCAAACAAGAAGCAACCATAGAAGAACAACAAGAAATAAAAGAATTATTAAGTAAGTATGAATAAAAAGGAGAATTTAACATGGAATTTAGTTATGAAAACATTTGTTTAGGGGATTTAGATGTTGAATTTAATTATATAAACTTTGCAATTGAATGTGATGGAGATAACCAAGTTATCAGATGTGGAATGATTAGTGATGAAGAGACTAACACAGAAAGATAGAATCATTAAGTGGCTTGAAGATTATGGCAGTATTACAAGTTGGGACGCATATAGAGAACTTGGAATTACTCAACTTGGGGCGAGAGTATTTGAACTAAAAGAACTTGGTTATAAGTTTTCGAAAGAAACAGTATGTACGAAAAATAGATATGGTTATCCAACACATTATGACATTTATAGATTGAGAGGAGAAGAATAAATGAACGAAATAGCTGTAATAGAACAGTTACCAATTATAACTGAAAGAATTAAAGAAATTGGAGAAAATTTAGACAAAAGACTAGAAGAAATGAAACTTGATAATTTAGTATGTAATGAAGACACTAAAAAAGAAATAAAAAATTTAAGAACAAGTTTGGGAAACGAATTAAAAGAATTTGAAACTCAAAGAAAAAATATTAAGAACAGGATCATGTTACCTTATGAAGAATTTAATAAAATCTATGAGGAAGAAATAAAAACTAAATACCAAAAGGCAGATTTAATATTAGCAGATAAAATAAATGAAGTGGAATCGCAAATAAAACATGATACAGAAGTTAAAATGAATGATTTCTTTGAAGAATACAGGCAATCAAAAAATATTCCATCAGAATATCTAAAATTTTGTGAATTAGATATTAAAAACGGACTAAATTTACTAACAACATCAGGAGAATTAGTAAAAAAAGTAAAGGATGAAATTAAAGCAAAAGTAGATTTGATAGAACAGGACATAAACACTATTAACACTATGGAATATTCTGGTGAAATATTGGTTGAATATCTAAAGAACAAAAATCTATCAGTTGCTATCAGAGAAGTTAATGATAGACACATGATACTAGATACTATTCAAGAATCTAACAGAGAGATTAAAGAAAAACAGGAGCAAGAAGAACAAATAGTAACGCAAGTAGAAGAAGCATTACAAGCACCAGTTGAAGAAGATATAATTGATGGTCAAATGAGTATCAATGATTTTGAAAAAAACGAAGAAATATTCGAAGTAACATTTACTGCAAAGGGAACTAAAACACAACTAAGAAATTTAAAACAATTCCTAGATGCGGAGGGAATAGACTATGAATAATCAATTACAAACTAAACCAAAATTTAGTTTAGCAATTCAAACAGATAATTACAAAAAATTAATTAACAATACTTTAGGGGATCCTAAAAGAGCAGCTAAGTTTATTGCAAGTATCAGCAGTGCAGTTGCTATTAATCCATCACTTCAAGAATGTGATGCAGGAAGCATCTTAGCAGCAGCCTTATTAGGAGAAGCACTTAATTTAAGTCCATCTCCACAATTAGGACAGTATTATTTAGTAAAGTATGATAAAAAGCAGAAAATAAATGGGCAATGGGTAACTGTATCAAGTAATGCACAATTTCAAATGGGTTATAAGGGATACATTCAGTTAGCAATTAGGAGTGGACAATATAAAGATATTGATGTAATAGAAGTTCGTGAAGGAGAATTTCTTGGAAGAAATAAAGCAACAGGTAAATATCAATTTGAATTTATTGATGATGAAGTTCGAAGAGAAAGCAAGCAAATTATTGGCTATATGGCATATTTTGAATATTTAAATGGATTTTCTAAAACGCTATATTGGACAAAAGAAAAAATGATGAACCATGCGAAAGAATATTCACAATCATATTCAAGTGATTTGAAAAATGGAACACAGTATAGTTACTGGAGCAAAGATTTTAATGGTATGGCTTTTAAAACTATGTTAAGACAATTAATTTCTAAATGGGGAGTCATGAGTATCGACATGCAGGAAGCACTTAGCAAAGATATGTCAGTAATCAAAGAAGATGGAACATACAATTATATTGATAATCAAGAAGTTGAAATAGAGTCAACATTGGAAGTATACAACAATACCAAAGACCAAGAAATAACATCAGAAGATGAAATAAAACCCAAAAAAGTAAACTTAAATGAACTATAAAATTATTAATTCAGGTAGCGATGGGAACTGCCTAATAATTGAAAATAAGATTGCAATAGACGTGGGAGTTAGTTATAAAAAACTTTCTCCTTATGTTAAAAATTTAAAAATAATTTTCTTAACACATCGACACGGAGATCACTTTAATAAGGCTACAATAAAGAAATTAGCTAATGATAGGCCAACACTAAGATTTGCATGTTGTGAATGGTTAGTAAAAGACTTAATAGATTGTGGTGTAGAAAAGAAAAATATTGATTTGTTAAAAACAGGAAAAATTTACAATTATAACACATTTAAAGTTATTCCTATAAAGTTATACCACGATGTACCACAATGTGGCTATAAGTTGCTAATAAATGGCTATAAATTGATATATGCAACCGACACAAATAGAATAGACCATATTGATGCAAAAAATTATGATTACTATTTCATCGAAGGAAACTATGAAAATGATGAAGAATTGCATAATAGGTCTGTTGATGAGTTTTACGAAAATAGAGTAAAAAATACTCATTTAAGTAAAGTTAAAGCAAGTGAATGGTTAATGGAAAATATGGGAAATAGTTCAAAATATATTTTTATGCACGAACACAAAGAGAAAGGAAAATCAAATGATTGATACAGAAGAATATTATGGTGGTACATATCCAACACCTAATGAAGCAATAGATTGTGATATAGAAGATGAAGATTATGATGAATGGTATGCAGATTATTACCATGATGAAATGATGATAGGGATGATAGATTGAACATACTAGAAAAAATAAAACAAATTGTTAGATTACTTCACGAAAACGAAGAAAGTATAGAAATATTAAAAAATAAACTTTCTGATTCTGACAGAAAGATTGATTATTGGCTACATTACATCGAACTAGAAAATGTACCAATAACCCAGTCTTATAAAATAATCAAAGAAATAAAACGATTAAGACAAGAACGAAGAAGTTGCAAAAATGAATTAAGTTTAATGAGAGTATTTAAAGATAACGAACAAAAATTATGTAATGACCAAAATAGAGACATTTTACTAAATGTTGTATGTAAAACAAACAGAAAACAAGAAGAAGCAGTTTATAGTTACGATGCATATAGTCAAGAAGAAATAAATCAAATTTTAGGTAATAAAGGGGGAATAGAATGAAATTATTTATAGGATTTCTAGTAATACTAGGAGCAATATCCATGATGATTTTATTATTATTCCTTTTTTGTGCTTTACAAATAGCGGGAGATGATAAAAATGATGAATAAAATTATTCTAATAGGAAGATTAACAAAAGATGCAGAAGTGAGATATACAACTTCCAATAGAGCATGTGCTAGTTTTAACATAGCAGTAAATAGAACATATACAAATCAAGAAGGGCAAAGAGAAGCAGATTTTATTAATATAGTTGCATGGGATAAGTTAGGAGAGAATGTAAGTAAATATACTCATAAAGGCAGTTTAGTGGCAGTAGAAGGAAGATTGCAAGTTAGAAGTTATGAGAATCAAGAAGGAAGAAGAATATATGTTACAGAAGTTGTAGCTAGTACAGTTCAATTTTTAGATTCAAAAGAAAAAACTGAACAAAAAACAAATGAAAATAAAAATGATCCATTCGAAAAATTTGGACAAAAAATAAATAATGATTTACCAGATATTCCTGAATCTGAATTACCTTTTTAGGAGTAATAAAAATGAATGATAGATTAGCATTAGAAAAAGCAATCAAATATTTAAGGAAACTATTAAAAAGTGATATACATAAAACAACAACAGAGATACAGGAAATAAAAGAAACAATGGAATATCTAAACGGAATGATGTATCAATGCAAATGACTATTTTTGATTTTATAAACAAATTAGAGTTTGAAAAAATGCTAGATAAGCTATCCAAATATAAGATTGATGATTATTACAATAAAAATTTTAAAGGAAAACAAGAAATTTTATCAATCATCAATAATGAATTATCAAAATTGAATAATTATTCTAGGTATAAAAAAGAAATGCTAGATTTATTAACTGAATATTATAAAGATTCAAAAGAAATAGAAGTGATTTTTTACAAAGAATATGACTGCATTAGAATAAGTTCTATAAAATGTAGCTATCCTGTATTCTGTTTAGAAATGGTACAAAAAGAAGATAGGATTAAGTGATAATATGACGGGTAAACCAGAAGAATTAGCAATGTGCCTATTTAAACTAGATAAAGACAAAATATATGAGATAAAAGAACATAAGGATATTAGAGGATTACAAGCTAATAAGTATTTTCATAAGCTAGTTAATGAGCTAGCAAGATATAACAGAGGAATAGGACATGCTATTAGTGATGATGAAATGAAACGTAATATTAATATATCTTATGGAACTTTGGCTACTGGAGAAGATGGACAAATATTAGGTGCTAAAGTTCCTAAAGGTACTAATATGTATAACTTTTACCCATATGCAAAATGGTATAAGAGTGAAGATAACTGTGATTGCTATTTATTTTATAAAAGAACTCATGAATTAAACAGTAAAGAGTTTTATCAACTTATCAGGGGTTTGGAAGAAGAATGTAAGAACGTAGGAATAAAAACTTTAGATGATCTAGAGTTTGAAGAAATGATGAAGTCCTATGATGAGGAGAGAAATGGAAAAAGAAAAGGAAAAAGAGTTTGAGTTTCTAATGGCTTTTAAGAAGTACAGGAATTTAAAAAAGAGGGTTAAGGCAACAAATAAAGAAAAAAAGGATTTAAAGAAAGCTTTGGATGCTTCATTTGAAGAAATAGATAAACTTAAAGAAAGATTAAAAAGAGCTAATGTAAAAATAAGAGAATTAAGAAGGGAGATTAAGAAAGATGGGATTATTTGTGGATGATTCAAAAATATTAAATGAACAAGCAAAATATAAAAAGTATTGTGAATATTGTGGGCATACTATATCATTTTATTTTTTTGAAAAAGATAGAAAATGTTGCAGTCATTGTGGAAGATATAACTATAAAAATGACTTTATAAAATTTAAGTATAAGTTAAAAGAAAAAGGATTGAGATTAGACAAATGCGAAAGTTAGTATGGATATTAATAGGAATGCTTGTAGGTAGTTATATCTTTAATATTTATTTAATAGTAGAAATTAAAAACGAAAAGGCAAAAAATTTACAGTTACAAGATGATAATGATTATTTAATTTGGCAATTAAATGAAGTACCAACAATAATAGAAAGTCATAAAGAAGAGATATGCAGATGAAAACAATATATGCAATGTATCGTGGGGATAAATTTATAGATTTGGGAACATTAGATGAATTAGCAACAAAATATAAAGTAAAGAAGAAAACAATTGGATTTTATTGCAGCCCAGCATATAAGAAAAGATTAAAAGATTATTCCAATGCAATTTGGATAATAAGATTGGAGAATGAAAATGAATAAAAGTAAAAAGGAACTATACGAAGAAAATAAGAAGTTAAAAGCACAAAAGAAAACATATAGCGAATTTTGGGAAACTGATGCAATAGAAGAATGTAATAAGCAAATGAAATTTACTAAAAAATCTTTATATGTAATAAGTGTAATATTATTAATTATTAGTGCATTTTTAATAGGATTAGCAAATTAAGGAGAGTGATTATATTGGAATTAGAGAACATTCAAAAAATGTTAAATGAAATAGATATTGAGCAAAAAATGTTAATAGTAAGAAAAGATTTTTATGAAAAATATAAACAAGAAATAGATGAATTAGTTAAAGACAATTGGCTTGTAGATTTAACTATTACTAATATTCTAGATATGAATACAAATGCAATTATAATGGATAAAAAGAAATTTTATGGAATTGATTAGGAGAGTGATTATATTGGAAATTAATGTTAATGATTATGTGAGGACTAAAGAAGGATATATTGCAAAAATTAAAAAAATAATAGGAATTAAAGAACAGAGCAATAAACCATATTTAAATTTTAATAATTGTTGTGTTTTAGTCAAAAATGAAGATGATTGTTTAGGTAGTAAAGGTAAAATTATTAAAACAGCTGAAGGAACACCACGAGGATTATTAAATTTAATTGAAGTTGGAGACTATGTTAATGGACTTAAAGTGATAGATATAGTAGAAAATGATATTTATATTTCAGATTATTATGCAAAAAGTTATATAGGCCTTGTAAAAGTAAAAGACATTAAATCAATAGTAACAAAAGAAATGTTTGAAAAAATGGAGTATAAGGTAGAAAGTGAAGTGAATTGATTATGAAATACATAAAACATTTTATAACTATAACAAAACACAAATATTATGTAGGCAAGTTTTGTTTTAAATGTGGTTTCTATAAAAGGGGATTACTACATGATTTAAGTAAATATAGTAAAACAGAGTTTTGTAGTAGTGCTAGGTATTTTCAAGGAAATAGAAGCCCAATAGATGCTGAAAAAGAAGATAGAGGATATTCAATAGCATGGCAACATCATAAAGGACATAATCCTCATCATTGGGAATATTGGATAGATAATGTTGGAACGTATAAAAATACACCATGTAAAATACCTTTTGAATATGTAATTGAAATGATATGTGATTGGTTAGGTGCTGGTATAGTTTACTCAAAACAAAAAGTAGATTTTAATAAACCATATAGTGAACCATTAGAATATTATAATAAATGCAAAAACGAAAGAATATTCCATGAAGATACACAATGGCTAATTGAGTTTTATTTGAAAATGATAAAAGAAAAAGGTATTAATCATTTTTGTAAATACATTAAAAATAACAAAGGTCAAGAATGGGCATCTTATATGAATTTATATTAGATTTATTTAAGGTGGTGATAATATGGAATTATGGATAAGAAGTCAAGATAAATTGACATTAATGAAAACAACTTATGTTTATGTAGCAAGAGAAGAAGTATGTGCTTATGATGAAAATAAATGTTGGAGTACAATAGGTGTTTATGAAACACAAGAAAGAGCATTAGAAATATTAGATGAAATACAATACTTACTAAACAATAATTTTTGTTATAATAAAGAATTAAACCAATATATAACTTGTAATAATGCAATTTATGAAATGCCAAAAGATTAGATTTATTTAAGGAGATGATAAAGTGATTTATCAAATAGAACAAAATGATATATTAATATTCAAAAATGGTATGAGTAAATTATTTCATGAAAACGAGCGATGGTTATTATATGCTTTTTATGATGAGAACTTAAAATGTAAAATAGATGATAGATATTCAATAGTAAAAGTAATGAAAGCAGAATACAAAGAAAAAAGAAAAAGGAGATAATAAAGTGAAATTAGTATTTATTAGTGATACACACTTTGGACATGATAAATTTCATACTGAAAATTGGGAATATAAATTTTGGAAAAAGTATTATTCAATTAATCAAGATTTTATTCTCTATCATTTAGGAGATTTATCGTTTATACATAATCATGAATATTTAAAACAAATATTTGATAAGTTTAGAAAAAACGAACATTGCAAAAATATAGTTTTAATATTAGGAAATCATGATGATAAAGCAAGTAGATATTTACAACATGGAATAATTGCTTGTGATAAGATGATTATTACTTATAAAAACAAAGAAATATTATTATCACACGAACCTATTATTTTATCATCTATATTAAATATTCATGGACATTTACATACAAAAGAAGAAAGCCATAGAGATTATTATAAATTAGATGATAATAATATTTTAGTTGAATGTGAAAAAATATATTTTATAGATGAATTGATAAGATAGAGGTGGTAATAATGAAAAATAAAGAGATAGAAAAATTATTAAATGATGATTGGAAACTTATAATTGAAATTATGCCCAAAGTAAGATATAGAAAAGAATTAGGCTGGTTTAAGTTGTTATTGAATAAAATAACAAGAAAAGAATACTTAAATTACGAACATTATTGGGAAAGGATTTATTATGAATAAAGAGATAGAAGAAATATTAAATTACATAGACCAATTTGTATATGTAGACCAAACTTACAACGATATTAAATTATCAAAAATAGATTGTAAATTATTATTATCATACATAGAACAACTAAAACAAGAAAGCAAAAATAACAAAGAAACATACGGAGATATGTTATATGAATTAGAAAAAGAAAATAAAGAATTAAAAAAACGAAATAAAGAAATATACGAAGGTTTTATGGCAACACAAGAAGAATTAACTGAGTATGCAACTAAAAATGAACAACTAGAAAATAATAGAGATAAAGCAATTGAAATATTAGGGAATTATAAACATTATTCAACACCAACAGAAGAACAAAATAGTGAAAATGAAGATATAGTTGATAATGCTTATAATATATTAAAAGGTGATAGTGATGATACAAGATGATTATGTAGTTATGAAGAAAAGCAGTAGACAAAAACTTATTAATGAATTAAAACAAATAAAAAAAGAAAATAAAATATTAAGAAAAAACGCTGAACATAACGATAAAGTAGTTGACAAAGTAAATTGGGAAATAAACGTATTAAAACACAATAGAGATAAAGCATTAAAATTTATAAAAGAAAACTCATACAAAAGAGGTGATGGAACAATTATGTATGATACAGATATTCAAGAATTAGAAGATATATTAAAAGGTGATAGTGATGATAAGTAAAGAAGATTTTCAAAAAATAATAGAAGAACAGTTTACATATATAAAAAATTTAGAAAAACAAGCAGACCACTACAAACATTTATATAGTGAAGTAAAGAAACAAAAAGATAATGTTGTTGAGTATATAAAAGATAATAAAGATAAAACAATAGCACCTTATGGAGATAATGAAGATACTGATTTTGAAGTATGTTTATTTGAAGAAGATATAAATGAAATATTAAGAATGTTAGGTGAAATAGATGAGTAAAGCCTATAAAGAATGTAAAAGAGAAATATTAAATATGCTAATTATTGAAAAGAAATTAAAGAAGCAATTAGAAGAAATACAAAAAGTTAAATTACAAGCTATTTATATATTAATGGGTGGTGAAACAGATGAATAAAGATGAAAATAAAGTATGTTGTGATTTAGAAGATGGAAGAACTGAATTAGAAATATATCAAGAAAAGAAAATAATAGAATTAAATAAAAAGATAGAAAAATTAGAAATAGAAAATAATCTTATGAAATCATTATTAGCAAATAATAACAATTATACTTATGGAATAAGGTAGGTGAAATAGAATGAAAGTTGGAGATTATGTAAGAGTTGGGAAGTTTGGAATTATTAAAGCCAAAGATTATCATATAAAAATTTTAGATGGATATGAATATTCACCAGATATAACAGATTTAATTAAAGTAGGAGATATTATTGAAAAAACATATAAAACAGGTTTAATTGTAAAAATACCTATAAATAGAATAGAGGATATAGTAGATATAAAAATAGATTTTAAAAATGGTTTTAAATTAAGTATATTAACTAGTGAGCAATTTGAAAGCAAAGCATATAAGGTAGGTGAAATAGATAATGAATGATGATATAAAAATAGAACCAATTGAAATGGATAATGGAATTGGTTTTAGAGGTAGTATTAGTTTATCTAAAGAAGAAATAGCAAAAAGAGTTGATTTTTTGGAAAAACATTCAAAAGAATTTAATAAATTAGTTATAAAAGCAGAAAATGAATTATACATTAAAGAATTATTAAAAAGAAATAATCAATTACAATCCAACTGGAATAGTTTAAAAGAATTAATAGAAAAGCGAAGAGAACATTATAGATATTTTAAAGATAATAGATATAGAAAATTTTTAAGTGAATTATTAGATGAAATGAATGAATTAGAAGGAAAGGATAAAGAATGAAAATAATAGATTTATTAAATAAAATAGCAAATGGCGAAGCTGTTCCAAAAGAGATAAAAACGTGTGATAATGATATATTTTATTATGATGAAACTGATGAAAATGAAATCGAAAGATATAAAAATAAAAATGATGTTTCCATTATTGATGAATTTTATTTAAATGATGAAGTAGAAATAATAGAAGAAGATAAGGAAATAGAAAAAATGAATATTATATATGATGGAGAAACTAATCATTATTTTATTAGAACAAACGAAAATTTGAAATGTTGGATAACAACAACAGAAAAAGAATTAATAAATAAAACAAATGAAATAATAGATAAAATAAAAAGTTTGGAGAAGAATCAATGAAATATCAAGTATTAGGACACAAAAGAAGATTACAAAAAGGTGATAGACCTTATGATGTAAAAGGTAATTTTAATGATTTACAACAATTATTTTACATGATGGATAAAGTAGACGCTAGATTATATGATGAAGTATTAGTTATTGATACAGAAACAAATAAGCTAGTAGCTAGCAGGGAATTAGAAGAGCCATTAGTAAAAAAGAAAGGAAGAACGATAAAAAGATGAATATTACCAATAAAGAAATAAAAGAAATTGCAACTAACAATGTTAAATATGAAATTTTAACAAAATGGTTATTGGAAAGATTAGAAAATCATCAAGAAATATCTACTGAAGAATTAGAAAGATTAATGAGTGCATTAGATTTTGAAATTAGAAAAAAAACACTTGAATTAGGATGTTTAAAATAACAATTGAAAAGGGCGATAAAAATGAAAATTAGTGAAAATAAAGATGTATATACATTAAAGAGAGTTCAATTAATATGTCCTAATTGTAAACACGAATTTCCTTATAATAAAATTGCACTTGATAAGAGAATAAATCTTATAGGTCAATTAATATTTGAAAAAGAAAAATTAATAAAAAAGGTAAAGAAGATTCCAGATAATATTAGAAATGATAGTGAAATCAAACGATTAGAAAAAGAAAAAGAATACTATAAATTAATGATTTCTGATTTAAAATTCAAAAGAGAACTCTTAAAAAAACAAGAAGATGATGTTTTATTAAAAAATTTAAAAGATATTGTCAAAGAAACTTATGGAGAGGAACAATATAAGAAGTGTTTAGATGAAGCATTAAAGAGAAGTGAAGCGTACGATATAAAAGATACTATGGGAATTGATTTTTACACAAGAACTGGTGGAAAACACTTAAAAAAAGTTTAAGGTGATTCAATGAAAGATAGGGAAAAAGAAATAATTGAAATGCTAACACAAGCAATTCAAGATGAATACTATTCATAAAAAAGGAGGAATTTAATGTATAAACAATTAAAAAAACAATTAGATGAAAAAAGAATAATAGACAGAATGATAAAAGAACTAACAGATAGAATAGAGTTTATAATACATAAAAAATTAGGATTAAAAGGATCAAGTTATTCTGACATTAAAATAGAAATGATTGGAGTAACGGAAGACAAATATTTGCAAGCATTTGCAAAAGTAGAAAATTTAGACAAAGATAGAGAATTACTAATAGAAGAAAAAAATATAATAGTAGATTTTATAGATGATGTGTATAAAAGCATTAATAATATGAATAATCAAGAACTAAATGTTTTTAAATGTAGATACATGCTGGGGCTGTCAAATAGGCAGACTGCAGAAAGATTAGGATATGGAATAGACAGAATAAAACAGATTAATAGAGAAATTACAAAAAAATTGTAAGATTACACTTTTATTACACCCCTTGCATGCTATAATGTGTAAAATGGCAGAAGTAGACAAAAGGTACTGAAAAGTATCTTTTTTTGTGGGAACCTTGCAATAGCACTCTTTTCATGTTTTCGCCTCCTTTCGAACATAGAAGACACGTTTCCTTTAATTTAAATATTGCATGGTGCAAGGAACATATTCTTGATGTGGCTTATGGAATATAAAACAATTGTTTTGCTTATAGGTAGTGTATTGATAATATATAAAATACCAGAATAATCTAGTGTGTAAGAACTGGTACACTAGTGTATATTATCAATCCAGTACTTATAAAAAAAGAAAGAAGGTATAAAAATGAAAGCAAAAGTATTAAAAGGATATTCAGATAGAATAACAAAGAAGTGGTACAACAAAGATGAAATAGTAGATTTTGATGAAAAAAGAATCAAAGAATTATCAGATAAAGGAATAGTCGAAGAATACAAAGAGCCTAGGAAACCTAAACAAGAAATAAGTGATTAGGGATGGCTAAGTATAATTGGCAAGAACTAGAAAAAGAATTTGTTTTAGGAAACTACAAATCAATAAATGACTTTTTAAAAGAAAGAAACATTCCTTACGGTTCAAGTGTTAGAAAGAAAACAAAAGATTGGAAAGTCAAAAAGTCAAAAAAAGAAGCTAGAAAGTCAGAAAAAGTTATAGAAAAAGTCATAGAAAAAGAATCAACTAAGGAAGCAAATGAAATTTTAAAAACAAAAGATACCGCGGAAAAATTATTAAAGAAAATAAATGAGAGTATTGAAGAATTAGATAGATATGTTGCTAAGACTACAACAAAAACAAAAACGGTTAAGTATGATTACAAAGCACTAAAACCGAAAGAAGAAGTTACAGTAGAACAAAAAGTAATAAATGAATATAAAGCAATTATAGATAGATTTGGACTAAAACAGTTAGCAGCAGCTCTAAAAGATATAAATGATGTATTGAATAATGAAAATGGAAACAACGACAGTAAAAGAAAGGTAACAATTATAAATGACTTACCAAAACGAAGAAGTTAAATTAAGTGATTTAATTATTCCTAAATTGCAAGAAGTATTTAATGATTATTCTTATACTCATTATATCATTACTTCAGGAAGAGCTGGAACGAAGTCAAGTTTTGGTGCAATATTAGAAGATTTTTCAATAATTAGTGAAGATAATTGCTCTGTAGTTGTGTTAAGAAAATTTCATAACAAATTAAAAAAGACTGTATATAGAGAAAGTTTAAGAGGATTAAATAGATTAAAATTAGATAAAAGTGATTTTAAAATAACAGTTAGTCCGATGGAAATAAAATATAAAGAAAACGATAATACAATTTATTTTACTGGTAACGATTCGATAGATGACACAAAAGGTATGATAGATGAAAACAAACCAATTAAAATAGTTGTACTAGATGAATTAACAGAGTTCTTTGATAAAGGCGATGGAGAGGATGAAATAGTAAATATTGAAGCAACGTTCATTCGTGGAAATGATGAAGACTTTAGAATCTTTTATTTTTTTAATCCTCCACAAAATCCTAAAGCTCCAATAATGCAGTGGGTTGAAAAAATGGAACAAAGACCAGACTGTATACATATTCATGTAGATTACAGAGACGTTCCTGAAAAATGGCTTGGTAAGAAATTAATTGAAAGTGCTAATTTGATGGAACAATTCGATGAGAAAATGTATAAATGGATATGGTTAGGGTTACCTACTGGAATAGATGAAGTAATCTATTATATGTTTAATGAGGAAAAACACATAAAAGAACCGACAAAGGAAGAAATAAAACACATACCATATTTTGTAGTTGGTGTCGACTACGGACAAATGAATGCAACAACTTATCAATGTTTTGGATTAGATTATACAGATAAATGTGTTAGAGGAATAGATGAGTATTATCATAGCGGTAGAGAAACTGGAAGGCAGAAGAGCCCAAGTGAATATGCAAAGGATTTTAAAGAGTGGAAAGACAAAATAGAAAAAGAAACTAATAAAAAAATAAGATATGTTTTCATAGATCCATCTGCAAAAGGATTAGCAGAAGAAATAAAAAGAGTGTGTCCAGATGTGATAATTGTAGATGCAAATAACAAGGTATTATTAGGAATAAACAGAGTACAGAAAATGTATTCTTTTTGTCGTTTGTTTGTAAGCCCAAAACAAAAACATCTAATAGGTGAAAAATATCAATATAAATGGAATGAAGACTTACTCGATAAAGGTAAAGAAGAACCAGTAAAAGAAAATGACCACTGCTGTGATGCAGAAAGATACGCAATCATGGGAATATGGGGGCATATAAGACAATTACTAACATTTATAAGATTTGGTGAAAAGGAATAAAGGTGATTGTATGTTTGAAAAAATTATTAACAAAATAAAAGGTTGGTGGAAAAGTATGTTTGATTACAATAAAATAATTACCGATTTTGGATTAGATACAGAAACATCAAAAGAAATGTTAGATGCAATTCAAGAATGGTCAAAAATATTCAATGGAAATGAACCATGGATAGATGAAACTAAAGTATCATTACATGTTGGTAGAACAATGTGTGAGAGAGTAGCGAAAGCAGTAACAATTGAATTTAAAAGCAAATGCGATGATGAATTTATTGATTCAATATTTCAAAAATTCTTAAGAAATATAAGAAAAAACACAGAATCAGGTATTGGAAAAAGTTGTATGTTTTTTAAACCAGTTTATGAGAATGGTAAAATGAAAGTTACTACAATTCAAGCAGATAAATTCATACCAATTAAGTTTGATGATACAGGTAATTTATTAGGAGCAATATTTATAGACCAAATTATAAATGGAAATAATGTTTATACAAGACTTGAATACGATGAATTAAAAGATAATATATTAGTCATTAGAAATATCGCTTATAAAGGAAAAAAGAACGGTGTAATACTATCTAATAAAATAGATTTGCATAGTGTTGAAAAATGGAAAAATATCGAAGAAGAATCAGCAATAGAAAATATAGATAGGCTATTAGGTGGATTCTTTAAAATGAATAATTCAAACAATGTTGATAACAATAGTCCACTAGGTGTTCCAATTTTCCACAATGCTGTGGATACTTTAAAAGAAATAGACAAACAGTTTTCAAGAATACTTTGGGAATATGAAGGTTCTGAACTAGCAATTGATATTGATGAATCAATGCTAGAAGTTGTAGGAACAAATGATGACGGCACTCCTAAATATAAATATCCTAAAGGCAAAGAACGACTTTATCGTAAATTAAACGGTATGAATGATGAAAGCAAAGGTAAATGGAATATATTTAATCCAGAAATAAGAGATGATCCTATGTTTAATGGATTAAATGAATTATTAAGACAAGCAGAAATACAAAGTGGACTTCAAGTAGGAACACTATGTAAACCTGAATTGTTAGAAAAAACAGCAACTGAAATTAAGACAGGGAAACAAGATTACTATGTTACTGTCAGTGATATTCAGACACAATTGCAGTATGCATTTGATGACTTAATTTATGGTATTTATGTATTATGCAAATTATATGGAATATCAGTAAATAACAATTATCATGTTACATATGACTGGGATGACAGTATTTTAGTTGATAAAGAAAAAGTACAAACTCAATCATTAGTAGAAAGAAATGCACAAATAATTGATGATGTCCAGTACATAATGGAAACAAGAAAATATACAGAAGAAGAAGCAATAGCATTTATAGAAAATATTCAAAAAAGAAAAGCAAAATATCAACCACAACAAGATGATGAAGTAGATGAAGAATAATGAATGATGCTAAATTAGAACAACTTATTAAACCGTTAATAAGAATATATGACAATTTAGAATTAGAACTAATAAAAGATATAGCAATAAGATTAAATACTTATGATGGTGTTAAAGGATCATTGAAATGGTATTTAGATAAGCTACAAGCAATAGGAGGATTTAATCAGGATAATTTAGCATTATTAGCAGAATATGCTGGTAAATCACAAAAAGAAGTAAAAGAGATACTTAAATATGCTAGTTATGATACTTCTAAACTAGACAAATATAAATCAATTATAGATGATGAAACATTATTAAATAATCCTTCTTCTTTATATGAAAGCGTAGCAGTACAAAATATAATCAATAATGCCATAAAAGAAACTAATTCAATTATGGAAACAATTCAAACAAAAGCTCTAGAGAGTGCAAAAGAAAGCTATATGAAGATATTAACTGATTCCTATATAAAAGTATCAAGTGGCATTTATTCATATGATACAGCCATAAAACAAGGATTAAAAGAGATGGCTAAAAATGGATTCACAGGAGCAACATATAGCAATGGCAAAGAATTATCGTTAGAATCTACTGTGAGAAGAGATGTATTAACAAAATGTCACCAATTAGCAGGAGATATTGAATTAGAAAAAGCAAAAGAGTTAGGAACTAATCTAGTATATGTTACTCAACATTTAGGAGCTAGAATAAGAACTAAATACACAAAAGAAGATTATGAAGTACATGCAGAATGGCAAGGTAAAGTATATATGATAGATGGTTCTAATGATAAATATGATAACTTCTATGAAAAAACTGGTTATGGTGAAATGCTAGGATTATGTGGTGTCAATTGCAGGCATCATTTTTATGCTACAAAAGAAGGATGGAGTCATCCAGAATTAATAAATAAAAAAGAGAATGAAGAAACATATTTAAAACAACAAGAACAAAGAAAATATGAAAGAAGAATAAGACAATTAAAAAGAGAAAAAGAAGTAGCAAAACAACTAGATGATAAAGAAGAATTAAAGAGCATCAATTCAAGATGCTCTAAATTCAATAAAGAATACAATAAATTCCTAGAAGAAAATATTTTAAGAAGAGATTATAGTAGAGAATACATTGAAAAAGGATTAGTTAAAACTAATAATGATAATCTTGATTATAATGGAATGTTAGCCAAAAATGAGATTATAAAAGACGATAATTATAAAACAAGAGTAATTGAAATAGGAAATATAGATAAAAATAAAAAGATGGATGCTATAAATTTCTATGAGGAAAAAATAGTAAACGCAAAAGTTGAAAATGCAATAATAGTACAAGATGATGGAAAAATAATTAGATGTATCGGAAAAGAAGATGGAGTAGGAATCTATGGAAGTCTAAAAGATGCAATAGTCACACACAATCATCCTACATTTAATGAAGAAATAGGTGGTTCTTTTGGTAAAGACGATTGGCAGTTCTTAGTAAATAATTATAAAAACAATGTTACATTAAGAGCAATTGATGAAAAATATAAATATCAAATTAAAATAAAGAAGGATATAAACATGAATGACTATCAAGATGCCTATAAAAAATGTAAACTTATTGACAACGACTATAAACATTGTGTTATGATATACCTTAAAGAAAGAGGGATAATAGATTATGAGCGAAAATCTAGAAAATGAATTAAAACAATGGGAAGAGGATTACAAAAAAGAAGCAGAAATGATACTAAAAGAGCATCCATTAGAAGAAAATGAATTATCTAATAATCATCCAATAAATGAACTGGATAGGCAATACTGGAAAAAGAAAGAAGAAATATATAAGAAATATGGCACTCAAAAATAGAGTGCTTTTATTTATGCTATCTTTATAGGTAGCATTGAGTAGATATATTCATTTGAGCATACGAAGAGCATGCAGTAGGAAATAGTTTTCAATATGAAGTTCGATATTGAGACAGACTAGCCTAAAGATGTGTGGTGCAAGTCCACAAGAACAGGTGAGCAACTGGGGGGTATATCTATTCAATGGTACTTATAAAGTACTAACTAAGTCGATAGAAATATCGGCTTTTTATTTGGTCAGCAGATTAGACCTAAAATAGTCAATTCGTGGTGGATGGTTACACACCTAAAACAACCTAATACGAAAGGAGTGTACTTAAATGGACACAAATAAAATTAAAAATTTACTTGTAGAAGTAAAAAATGGAACAAAAACAGAAGATGAAGTTTCAAAAGAGATTATGAAGGATTACGGAACTGCTATTTCAAACGAACAGGCCAAAACTTCAAAAGCTCAAGAAAACTTAAACAATCTTCAAAAACAATTAGATGATGCTAACAATGAAATCAAATCATACAAAGATATGGACATTGACAGTATCAAACAATCAGCAGCCGATTGGGAGGATAAATATAACAAACTTATTCAAGAACAAAAGGATGCAAAAGAAAAAAGTATCAGAGATGAAAGAGTAAATGAATTTTTCAAAGATACTAAATTTTCAAGTGAAATGGCTAAAAAAGGGATCATAGCAGAGTTTGACAAGAAAGACTTTAAATATGATGAAGAAACTAAGTCATTTCAAGGTGCAACAGAATGGTTAAATAATTTGAAAGAGCAAGATAAAGGCTCTTTTTTAAGTGATGTAGCAAATCCGAAATTTACAACTGTTCCAAAAGCACCAACACAATCTAGCACTAATGATGAGTTAAGAAAAATCATGGGTCTAGGTAGCAAAGAAAACAAATAAAGAAAGAAGGAATGATTTATGAATAATATTGAATTATCAACTGTCTATTTGCCATTACTTGATGAAGTATACAAAGAGGCAGTAAAAACATCTGTACTAGATGGTGATGAAGCAACAGTCAGAAAAGGACAGAATGGAGAAATTAAAGTTGCAAAATTAGATATGGATGGACTTGGAGATTTCAGTAGAAATTCAGGTTATACAGAAGGTTCAACTTCATTAACTTGGGAAACTATTAAATATGATAAAGAACGTTCACAAAAATTAAAGGTTGATAGATTAGACAACGAAGAAAGTTTAGGTGTTATGGTTGCTAAATTATCAAGCGAGTTCTTAAGAACAAAAGTAGCACCTGAAACAGATGCAGCTCGTATTGCAAAAATTGCTGGTACAACTGGTATTACAAGAAAAGCTGAAACTATTACTACTGGTGCAGAGATGTATAGTGCACTAAGAACTGGTACTAATGCTATGGATGAAGACGAAGTGTCAAGAGAAAACAGAATCTTATTTATCACACCAACAGGAAAAGCTCTAGTTGATGACTTAGATACTTATAAATCTAAATCAGTTATGGAAAGATTTAGTCAAGTTATTGAAGTACCACAATCAAGAATGATGACTGCTATTACGTTAAATACTGGTGAAGAAAACTACGGTTATAAGAGAGCAGATGCAGTTTATGAAAAAACTACAGATGAATCTTTAGTAACTGGAAAAACTTATTATACAAGAAGTGGTAGCGAAGGAGCATATGTTTATACAGCAGTAGCAGAACCAGCAGCAGCAAGCCTTAGTAGTTATTATGAATTAAAATCTGAAGCAGGTAAAGATATTAACTTTATGATTGTTGAAAAGAGTGCAGCAGTAACTGCTATGGAACAATTCATTAAATATTTCAGCCCAGATGAAGACCAAAACGGAGATTCTCATATATTCCCATACAGAAACTATAACTTATATGGACACGTTTATGAAAATAAATTGTCTGGTGTATATGTTTCTTATGACAATGCTTAGTAAGGAGGTAAGAAAAATATGAGTAAGCCAACTGTAATAGGCGGTTTTGTTTCAAATATAGAAGCAAAACCAGTTGAAACAAAAAAAGATGATTCAAAAAAAATAAAAGAGTTAAATAAAAAAATTGAATTACTAACTAAAGAAGTAGAAGAGTTAAACTTGAAAAATACAACTTTAGAAGATGAAAAAGCAAAACTAACTAAAGAAGTAGAAGAGTTAAACTTGAAAAATACAA
Organism: Bacilli bacterium; assembly: GCA_017477845.1. GTDB lineage: Bacteria > Bacillota_I > Bacilli_A > RF39 > UBA660 > RUG13868. The sequence goes on along the minus strand of JAFUTR010000036.1, from coordinate 37 downwards.
CTTTAGAAGATGAAAAAGCAAAACTAACTAAAGAAGT
>JAFUTR010000035.1 GCA_017477845.1 Bacilli bacterium | reverse complement strand
CATAAAACCCTCCTGTTCGTTATGACTTTAACACACATTAAAAATCTTTACAAATCGAGGTTTTAACATATTTTAATCAGATTCCTTCTTAATTTTATAAATTCTATATAGAATTATATTAAATCACAAAAAAACTTCACCTATTTTATAAAAAGTGAAGTTTTTAATTTTTTTAATCAGATTCTATTGAAGAAATTAATCTTCTTTTTAATTCATCATTATCGTAATCTTTATTTTTTAAATAATCTTGTGAATCAACTTTAGCCTGTAAAAGGATTTTATAATCATTCCTTAAATTGGCCATTTTGAAAGTCATATCTCCACTTTGTTTAGTCCCAAACAAGTCTCCAGATCCTCTTAATTTAAAATCTTCCTCACTTATTTCAAAACCATCATTAGTGCTTTCCATAATTTTTAAACGCTTTTCATCATCTTTATCACTTATTAACAAACATTTAGACTGTAATGAACTTCTTCCAACCCTTCCTCTTAACTGATGAAGCGTAGATAGCCCAAATCTATTAGCATCAAAAATAACCATCATAGTAGCATTAGAAACATCAACGCCAACTTCAATAACAGTAGTACTTATCAAAATATTAACAACATTTTGTTTAAATTCTCCCATTATCAAATCTTTTTCTTTTGGTTTCATTTTTCCATGTACTATATCAATCCTATATCTATTACCAAAAATCAAATTCATTTTATCTCTTAAAGTATATACATTAGTTAAATCAAGTTCTTCATTTTCTTCTATAAGAGGTGCAATAACGTATATTTGATGATTACTTGATAGCTCTTCTTCCATAAGTTTGTAAACTTCTTTCATTTCCTTATTATTAAACACTTTTGTAATAACAGGGAGCCTTCCTTTAGGCATTTCTTTAATAATAGAAACATCCATATCACCATATATAGTTAAAGCATAAGTTCTAGGTATTGGAGTAGCACTCATATATAAAACATCAGGCTTTATTCCTTTATTTTTTAAATTAGATCTTTGATTTACTCCAAATCTATGTTGCTCATCTGTAACAACAAGTCCTAAATTATGATACTCCACTTCTTCTTGAATTAAGGCATGAGTTCCTACAATTATATTTATAGTCCCATTCTTTAAATCGTTATAAATAGGCATTTTATCTTTTTTTGTAACAGCACCTGTTAATAACTCTACCACAACAGGTGTATCTTTCAATAATTCTTTAATATTATTATAATGCTGTACAGCAAGTATTTCAGTTGGTGCCATTAAAGCACTTTGATATCCACATAAATAGTTATAATACATTGCTAAAATTGCAACAATTGTTTTTCCACTTCCAACATCACCTTGTAATAATCTATTCATTCTTTGACTACTAGACAAATCATCAATAATTTCATCCAAAACATGTTTTTGATCATTTGTAAGTTCAAATGGAAGAGTTTTAATAAATTCATCCAAATTCTTATCAGTTTTTCTCTCTACTCCAGCATTATCCATTTTATTTGCACTTCTTAAATAATTAATTTTAAACATAAATTCAAATAACTCTTCATATTTAAGACGAAGACTTGCTTCTTTTAACTTTTCATAACTAGGTGGATTATGTACTATATTTAATGCTGTTTTTTTATTTAAAAAATTATATTTATCAAGTAAATAATGAGGAATATTATCACTTATAGAATTTCCATAAGTCATTAACGCATTATTAATCGCACCTATCAAAACTTTTTGAGATAATCCACTAGTTGAATGATAGACTGACTCTATTCTATCTTGATTAGTTAAACTTCCAAATTTGATATCAGAAGCATTGATAATATTTTTAGAAGAATCATATTTACCTATTACAATAATCTTCTCTCCAATAGGTAAATTTTGCTTTAAGAAAGCTCTTCCAAATATTGATACTCCTACCATTCCACTTTGAGTACTAAGTCTAAAATTAAGTTTATTAGTACCTCCTCTAAATCTGATAACTAAAGGAATACTTTCTACCTTACCATCTACTACTATTTTTTCATCAGCATCTTTAACCATTTTTAAGTCAGTTCTTCTTAATACATCATATCTGTAAGGATAATGAGTAACTAAATCATCTATCGTATTTATACCTATTTTATTAAGTAATAATTCTGTCTTTGGACCAACACCTTTAACTTTAGATAGATTACTCATAATATCACTCACTTTCTGCAGTGTATTATATCATAATTTTAGTTTTTTTAAAAGAAAAAACATTGTTATTTTTCAAACAATGTTCCCTCTTCTGTACATACAAGTTTTTCTAAAGATTTTATTTTATTGTCATTAACGATACTAAAAGATAATTCTAAGTTCCCAGCTAAATCTTCATACTTCAAATTAGATTCATTATAAAGTTTTAATTTTGAATCCATAAGTTCATATTTTCCAGTTAATAATAAATAATTATCACAAGCATTAATACTTAAAGTATAAGTCCCATCTTCTTTTAAAGATAAATTTGATTGTTTATCATTTTTTACAACAAAAGTACCAACTAAATCATTCTTCTTTGGAATGTTTCTAATATTTCCAACGTTATTAACATCATTTTCAAAATCTCTATTACCAATAAATGTCTGTAAGCTAAAAACATTTGTTGATAAAAAGAAAATAATCAATGCCCCGATAATTCCAAAAACAAAACTTCCAAATTTCACGACTAAACTAAACCTCCTTTCCTTTTTCACCCTTAATATATATTGAATTTAATAAAAAGTAAATTTATTTCAAAAAAAAATATTTTTACTTGACAAAATTTGTCCTTTAGATTAAGATAGGAACTACCAATTCGAAATTGGCGAATTGGTCGCTAGTATCACACTAGCCAACCCCTTTTTATTCTTTTTATGAAGTGTCTTCTCAGGGGGAGACACTTCTTTTTTTATTTTTTTATGTTATACTATTTAAAGAGGTATATATGAAAAATAAAATTATAGAAGTAATAACTTTAATAATTGTAGGTATTTGTATTTTTAATATAGGCAATTCCCTATATCATATTTATTTATGGAAAAAAGATAGCAATGAGATTAAAGAGGAAATAGATAATATTGAAAATATTGTAGAAGTTAAAGAAAAAAAAGATTCTACAAATACTGAAGTAATAGAACAAGAAGAAATTGTAGAAGAAATTAATCCATACTGGGCGTATATGAGTATGAACATGATAGAAGTCGATTTTTATGATTTAAAAGAAGTAAATAGTGATACAGCTGGATGGATTTTAGTAAATGGTACTAATATTAATTACCCATTTGTCCAAGCAAAAGATAATAAATTCTATTTAAATCATACTTTTAATAAGAAATACAATAGTGCTGGATGGGTATTTTTAGATTATAGAAATAAAAATGATTTAAGTGATAAAAATAATATAATATATGCTCATGGAAGAATAGATAAGACGATGTTTGGTTCACTTAGAAATGCTCTTACAAATGGATGGTTAGATAATAAGGATAATTATGTTATTAAGATATCTACTCCATATGATAATAGTATGTGGCAAGTATTCAGTGTTTACCATATTAAAACAACAAGTGATTATTTAAAAATAGATTTTAAAAGTGATGAGAGTTTCTTAGAATTTGCCAATATGTTAAAAGAAAGAAGTGCAAAAGACTTTAATACAACAGTAAGTAAAAATGATCAAATACTTACTTTATCAACCTGTTACAGCAATGAAGAACGTGTAGTAATACATGCAAAACTAATAAAAAAAGAAAGAAGAACAAACTAAAAGATGTAATATTCAAATAGAGTATTACATCTTTTTTTTATTATTAATTAGTTTTTCACAATATTTAATGCTGGCAAAGTCTATCTCAACCTTAATTTACTATAAATGGTCGAGCCATTGATCCATTTCCCTCACTATACTCTGTAAGAGGGGCCAAGGAAACTGCCGGCCGAGCGCCGAACGCGAAATTGACATCGAGGAATTCCAAGGCACCCAAAGGAAAGACGAGACGCGCGTAAGCATCGCTGCTGCTCCAGTAGCGAGGGGACGCAAGCCAGTAATTCTGCCCTGTTTTTCGTATATTTGAATTATTAAGCAAATTCATTTCTGGATTACTCATTAATCCTACTTTATATGTTAATTTTGCTTTATTATTACCTACACTAAACTTATCTGTTTCATTTGTACAACTTAAATCTTTGGTAGCATTATATTCCTTAAAGTATATATAAGTTGAAAGACTTCCTCCATTTGGATTCCATCCAGACTGAGATAATGTATTACTTCCTGTTGTAGGTATACTCCTATCATTACAGAATATTGTATCTTCTAAATATTCATCATATGGAAGCATATTCATTTCATACCAGGCATCTATATTTCCTTTTATTGTTGAATTATATTCATTTACATCATCATTATATAACATTTCATTTAGTGCATCTTCTATTTCTTTTCCATTTTCAAGTATTACATAATACATACTTCCTGAGCTTGTATAGTAATATACATACGCTACAGTTGAGCATGTTTTTAATCCATTATCTACACACATATAATGATGTGTTGATAAGTTTGTCGTATTGTTATAATTTTCTATTTCTATTTGGTCCACTAATGTATAGTTTGTCCCATCCCATGTTACACTACTTCCCCAATAGTGATTTTTTACATATGTGTACCCTGTTGTACTATATGCTGTTATCATTCTTAGATTTGCTTCTGTACATGTGCTACTAGTGTCATTACATGTATACTTGTAATCACTATAATTGCTTGAATTAATTACTAATTCATCTTTTCTCACTATAAGTGTATCTGTTAGATTTAGTCCATTTCTTCCCTTTGCAATTAATATTTTTTCTCCTGCATTTAAATATGTATAGTCTGTTCTTGTTGTAGCAGTTGAATATCTTGGACTAGTGCATGTTACAGTTGTATCTCCACATGTATATTTATTTACGTAATTAGCGTAATTTGAATACCAATCATCAACTGATACTCTTGTTGGATTATTAATTGTATATGTATCATCTCCGTTATCTATTATTGAGTCTCCTATCATCATATCAAAATCACTCTTTTGTTTTGTTACTGATAATTGAATATAATAATAACTTGTTCCACTATTTAATCCTACTATGTAATATGGCCGTGTTCCTGATACTGTTGTTGCACTTCTAAATGTGTAATATTCACTATAATCTGTTTCAGGTATATCGCTTCCTAATATTGGATCTACTAGTTCATATGTACTTCCTGTAAAGTTTATTGTTTTTGAATATTTATATGTTGCTGCCATTGAATTACTAGATGAATTAATAGTAAGTATTGTGTTAGTTGTTGTCAATTTTTGTGTTGCAGTAGTAGCATAAGTCTTATAATTATACACATCATTATACATATATCCTACCATGGCAGGAGACCTATCGTTTGCATTAAATGGTGTTGTTCCTATTTGACTATAATGTGTGTTTCCTACTGTATAACTTGTTGTGTATGCAGTTGTTGAGTTACTATATCCATTTACTTGATATAATGTTGTACAAGAGTCTGTTGCAGAGGCACAAGTATATTTTCCAAATAATGTTTTATATGTTGAATCACTCCATCTTACAGTTGTTTTTGTTCCAGTTAATGTAAATGTGCTATTTGTCTCATCATACGTATAGCTTGTTCCATAGATATAATCTCCATTTAAATTTTTTGTGGAACCTTGAGTTCCTACTGTTCCTATATGATTACTTCTTGTATTTAAACACTGATTGTTTTCAGGTTCTCCATTATATATCATCTTAACTCCACCTGTATCAGTAGTTCTTATCATTTGCCAACAATGGTTGGCAAAGATTACATTGTTCTTATCTAGTATTGCTGTTCCTTTAGTGTCATTACTTCCATACCAATAATATATCTTTTTGTCCCCTGCTCCAGAGATTGAGTCTTGGTGGGCTCCAGTATACTCTTTTGCATATGTTCCCTCTTTTGCTGCGTTTTCCAAGACTTTATAAAGTGTCGCTTTTTCATGTACTGTTCCATCCATTGTTTTGGATATTCCAAGTGTCGTCCATGTCGCTCTTATTGTTACGTCATGACTTGGCATCATAAAGTAATCACTATTTAAATGACTGATGTCCTCATCATCACTTTCATCTATCTCCCAACCTTTAAATAGGTATCCAGAACAAGTTAGTTCTTCATCTTTTTTCTCTACTGTTTGATATATAAAATGAGTCTCTTCACTATATGTTGGAAGAGTGCAAGTAACGTCTGGTGAATTTGCGTCATATATTACTTTATATGCGTTCTTTAAAGATGGTGTTTTATCACTATTTGTAGTTATCTCTTCCTCCCCAGGTAGTTTCGTCTTTATTGTTTCACTATCATTTGTTGGATATAATCCTTCTGTTTCGTGATATGCACTCTTTAGTGACAAATCAATTGTCATTGTGGCATTTCCACCAGTTACTAAAGAGTTCTCTATTGTCCAGACTACTTTTTGATTACTTCCTGTGTTATCAAGTGAGATTGTTCCCATTGATACTTTTATGTCATTAATACTATCTAAAGTGTAATAGTCACTATCTATATAATCTTCTACTATAAATGATTCGTATGTTAAAGGATCAATTGCTGCTTCAAATAATACGTTATTTAAAGTATCCATACTTGCTATCCACTGATTATCTGTTATGTCTACTATGTCTTGGATAATAGCTGAACCCATCTCATACTGTATTCCATTTATTGCCATGTATGGATATTTATCTTTTAAAGCAGCATATGTTCCTTTTTGATTTGGGGTATCTTCATTTGGATATCCATCTGTTAGAAATAAGGTTATTAAATCAGTGTCTTCTTTCTTTTCATAACCTTCCATTACTTCAAATACATTTAATAGACCTGCATTATAATTAGTATTATTTGCATCAGCAAGATTATTTATCGCATCTGTTATTGTAGTTAAATTATTTGTGAAGCTTGATACCACTGTTGAAGTTGAGTCAAACGAGATTAACGCTACTTTATTATGTGAATCGCTTAATAGATAATTAGATAATTCTATGGCGTCAGTTTTTGCTTTTTCTAGTTTCTCACCACTCATTGAACCTGATATGTCCATAATTAAAATAACGTCTTTATAGTTACCTTCAACTGTTTTTAACT
>JAFUTR010000034.1 GCA_017477845.1 Bacilli bacterium | reverse complement strand
TCATTAACAAATTCATCAGTGTATTTAACAAATTTTTGACCCTTTGAAGCCATAAGAAAAACACCTCCTTTCGGAAGTGTATTCTATCATATTTTTATAAACGGGTTTTTTATTAATGTCTACTCTGATGGGTGCATTTCAATGGCAGTTAAAGGGGTTTTTAATTGATGAGAAATATTTTCTAAATTTTCTTTTATACTCACCTTGTCTTTTAAGGAGTTATTTGCTTCTTCTTTTAATTTTAAAGTTATTTTATATATGTTATCTCTTAATATAGATAATTCATCTTCACTTTTATTTTCAAAATCAAGTGTGTAATTTCCATTTGATACTTCTTCTATCATATCAAATATTTCATTCATTTTTCTTGTTTTTTTCATGTTTTCCAAGAAATATATGATAAATAGTATTAATAAGAAAAAGAACATTGTTATGATATAGACAAATATTTCTTTTTTAATTAAAATATCATTTTCTAAAACTACACTTTCTGTCTCTATATCAATCCCATACTTATTTAAATCATATTCTATATCGTTATTTAAAATATCAGCAATTTCTATATCTGTTATATTTTTTTCTTTAAGTAAATATACAATTGAAGATATTTTTTTATTGTAATTATAAGTATATTTTTTATAGAAATAGTTATTTATTAATATTAATATAAAAGAAAGCAAAAGAAGTAATAATATAAACTTAATAATTATTTTCTTTTTATTTATTTTACTTTTCATCTATTCGATACCCTACTTTCTTAATAGTGGTAATTATATCTTCACCAATTTTATCTTTTATTCTTTTTACATATACAGTTAGGGTATGATCATCAACATCATTTCCAGTCCATTCCCATATTTTTTCAAGTAATGATTCTCTTGTTACCACTTTATTTAAATTTAAAAATAAAATATTTAAGATATTTAATTCCATACTAGATAATAATATTTTAGAATTATTTTTATATACTTCCATTTTATCTATATCAAAAGTTATATCACGCACTTTAATTATGTTTTGTTTTCTATTTCTAAGTATTATTTTCTTTATTCTAACAAGTAACTCTCTAGTAGAAAAAGGCTTAGTTAAATAATCATCTGCTCCAAGTTCTAAACCTTTTACAATATCTTCTTCAGAGTCTCTTGCAGTTAAAAAAATGGTTTTAATATTTTTTCCTTTTATATAGTTTTCATATATTTCAAATCCATCTCCATCTGGTAACGTTACATCTAAAATAATAAGTTCTATGTCTTTATCTAAATATTCTTTTAATTTTCGAAAACTATCTGCTACTTCTATATTATATCCATTTTCTAAAAGTGAAAAAGATAGTGCTTTAGCAATAGATTCATTATCTTCAACAAGTAATATCATAAACTCCTCCTAAAAGTATTATAACTCAAAAAAAGCCTTTAAAATAGGCTTTTAAATATTATTATTTCTAATAGTTTCAATTATATTTTGTTTGTTTATTTTCTTAATAGAATATCTCATAAGCACCATTACTAGAATAATTATAAATATTATAGAAATAATTATTGGTTTTATAGGAAGTATATAACTGAAATTGTAATTTTCCATAAATGCGCGATATGCAATGTAACTTCCAATAAGTCCTAAAATAGTTCCATATAGTAAACTTTTAAATGAATAGAAAATTGCTTCTAAGTTAATCATATTATTAAATTCTTTTTTAGTCATTCCTATACTTTTTAATGTAGCAAAATCACTACTTCTAAGTGCCATATTTGAGTTTATTGTATTAAAGACACTAGTAACGCCAATTAGTGTTACAACAATTATAAATCCATAAACTATTATTGATATTATTAATATTATTGTTTGTACTTGTTTATAATGTTCATCTAAGTTTTCTACATATATTTTTTCGTCAATTTCTTTAATATCTTTTTCAAGTTGATATGGATCAGATGAATTAAAGAAAGTTCCAACATGTTCTATATCATAATTATTATCATCAAAATAATCATAGTTTCCAACTAAAGTAATATAGAACCCAGCATTTATATCATTAACTCCTATAGGTTTTTCTTCTGTAACTAGTCCTATTTGATATGTAAAGTTATCATTATCTATTTCTACTAGGCTGCCATCATTTTTTCTAGCAATTAGTTTTATAACGTCTCCTTTTTCATAATTAGTTACTTTTACATAACGAGTATTTCCATTATCATCTTGTGTTTTACCACGATTTAATAAGATATATTTATCTTTTAAATCATTGTAATCTCCACCTATTTCTTCTACGTATTTTTTATATGAGTCATCATTCATAAGATATAGTCTAACACTAAATTCGTTCATTGAATTTTTAATATTTATCTTACTTGTATCTCTAATAACATAGTATGAATCTGTTATATAATGTTCTGCTAAGTAAAGTGTGTTTGCTCCATCTATTTTTTCAAGTTTTTCAATTTGTTCAATTGAATCATGGTATCTATTTCCATCTTGATATTTAACAATTCCCATGCCATATGCTTCAATGTTATAGTTTAAATCTCCATACTCTTCTTTTGCAGTACGAAGTCCATATTCGACTAGGGATGATGCTGTAATAAATACAAAAATACTTACAGTTAAAGAAATAATAGTAACTCGATATTTCTTTTTACTTCTTTTTAAATTTTTATAAGATAGCACTCCACCTATTCCAAACATTTTTGAAATAAATTTTGGAACTTTAAGTTTTTTAGACCTAATTTTATCAGCATTACGAATATTATTAATAGGACTAGAGTGACTTGCTTTAATAGCACTCATAATAACAAATAAAAATATTACAATAATACTTGATACAATAGCAATTATAAGTGGAATAAATGAAATATCATAATAAAGTTTAAAACCATTGCTAAATAAATCTGCATTAATTGCAAGTAAATTAATTATTTCACAAAGGGCCCATATTACAAATATTCCTAGAACTACTCCTAAACTTATACCAATTAGACCAACTACAAATCCTTCAAAAAGAACCATCCTTCTTATTTGTTTTTTAGTAGCACCAATACTTGATAACATTCCATATGTTTTTAACTTCTCAGTAATTGATATTGCAAAAGAATTCCTAATAGAAAAGATACTTGTAACCATTATTATTAAAATAACAACTGCTAAAACTCTATAGAAAAATGCTATGGTGTCATCTGAAAAATCAAATATCTCCCATAAAAGTACGCCTTCGTTTACTCTAATACTTCGATATTTTTCTGAATCGAATCGTTCGTCATAGCTATTAACACCTAACATTTTACAAACAACTTCTTTATATTCTTTTGGATCTTTAAGAGTTAAATAAACAACATATTTATCGCTTTTAACGCCAGTTGTAATTAAGTCACCATATCTATTAACAAGTCCAACAATTTTCATTTTTTTAGTATAACTATTTTTTAGTTCTTGATTATATGTCAATCCATATGCAAAATCATCTTTTTCACCTATCACAACATCAATATAATCACCAACATTAACATCTTTATTATATTTATATGTTTGATTAATTAATAACTCATTTTCATTCTTAGGAAATTCTCCTTCTAACAACTGATAACTTAATTTGTCAAATGTATCTTTATCCATTGAGTAAATATCACCACTGAAAGAATTGTTATCATCATAATAAGTGTCTCCAATATTATAATTATATATGACACTAGAAAACTTTCTATTAGCTTTAAAATCGTTTATTTCATCTATACTTAATCCATTTATTCTGATGTGATAATATCCATTGTTAGTAATTTCATTTTGAAGCATACTTTTACGAAGAGTATAAAACATTCCTCCAACAGTCATGATTAAGGCACAAGATAAAACTACTCCCACTATTGTACCAATAGTTCTTTTCTTGTTTAGTTTTAGGTCTTTTAAAACAAGTTTTTTAAGTAAATTCATACTAATTATCTCCTTTTATATGACCATCTTCAATTACTATAACTCTATCAGCAGCACGAGCAAGTTCCATATTATGAGTAATCATTATTATTGTTTGTTTATATTCTTCATTACTTCTTTTTAAAAGAGTAATAATTTCTTCACTACTTTTTGAATCTAAGTTTCCAGTTGGTTCATCAGCAAGGACTACAGATGGATGTGTAACAAGAGCACGACCAATTGACACTCTTTGTTGTTGTCCACCAGAAAGCTCATTAGGTAAGTGAGTTTTTCTATTTTCAAGTCCAAGTAGTTTAATCAAATTCTTTAACTTTTCACTGTCTACTTTTCTACCATCTAAATCTAAAGGTAAAGTAATATTTTCTTCTACATTAAGTATTGGAATTAAATTATAAAATTGATAAATAAGACCTACTTCTCTTCTTCTAAATATTGCAAGTTTATCGTCATCCAAATCATATATATTTTTTCCACCAACAAAAACTTTACCACTAGTTGGTCTATCAACTCCACCAATTAAATGAAGAAGCGTTGATTTTCCACTTCCACTTGCTCCTACAATTGCTACAAATTCTCCCTGATTAACTGAAAATGAAACATTATCAAGAGCAACTACCTTAGTATTTCCTTTACCATACACTTTTGTTAAATTTTCAACTCTTACAATTTCCATAATTATCTCCTTTTTACATTTTTATAATAACAAAGTAAAGTTACTAATAAGTTACAAAAAAAGAAATTATTATTTATTTACATTCATATAATAATTTCTATCTGCCATATCTTTTAATACTTCTTCTAGTTCTATATCATCATCTGCATATTCATCAAGTGCAAAAATTAGACTAGACATACTAGTATATGATTTATAATTTATATCTAATTCCTTTAAAATATCAACTTCTTTTTGAGTTAATACAATATCATTTTTGATATATGCAATTGAGTTCTCTTCAAAATTAATATCTTTAACTAAATCTTCTATATTATATTCTTTCATACTGTCACCCAAAATAATTATACTCTTTTAATAATAAGAAAAAAGAGCAATTACGCTCTTGATACATACTTTCCATCTGCAGTTGAAACAAGAATACGTTCTCCTTCTTCAATGAACATTGGAACTTTTATAGTCATACCATTTTCAAGTTCAGCATCTTTCATTGCTGTTGAAGTAGTGTTTCCTTTAACTCCAGGTTCTGATTTAGTTATTGTATATTCTATCTTATCAGGTAAAATTAATCCTAAAACTTCTCCTTCATAAAAAGAAATAATAACATCTAAGTTTTCTTTTAAGAACTTATAGTCATCTCCTAATTGAGATTGTTTTAATTCTACTTGATCGTAAGTTTGCATATTCATAAAGTAATACACATCACCTTGAGCATACAAAAATTGCATATTTTGTTTTTCAACATGTGCTGTTTCTAATTTTACATTTGTATTATATGTAGTTTCAACAGTAGTACCAGTTCTTAAGTTTTTTAACTTAGTACGCACAAAAGCTGATCCTTTACCAGGCTTAACATGTTGGAATTCTACTACTGTATATAAATTGTTATCAATTTTTATTGTTAATCCATTTTTAATATCATTTACACCTATCAAGTGATTCACATCCATTCTTTAATTCGATTTTTATTTTTTTTCTTTATGAATTGTATGTTTTTGACATCTGTTACAATATTTCTTTAATTCAAGACGATCAGTTGTAGTCTTAACATTCTTTTCAGTAACATAGTTCTCTTCTTTACATTCTTGACATACAAGAGTTTTTCCTTGTCTATTTCCTACTTTTGCCATACTAAAGCCCTCCCTTGTTTCTATTGGTATTATATCAAAAAAACTGTAAAATGCAAAAGTTTTTTACAATTATTTGAAATAACCTCTCACGCTAGATGATTATAACATATTTATCCATATAAATCAAAGATTTTTTTTATTATATCGTTATTCTCTTGTAAAAGGGATTAATCCTTCTTTATATCGCATAGAAATACTTCCAGGCCTTTCCCAATTATAATAATACATTATATCTGTTATATTTTCTTTTTTCCCTCTTCTTACAATTTCATTAAATGCTTTATCTTCACCAATGTTTCTATTTAAATCAAACCTTGTGCTACCAATTATATCTTTTTTATAAACACAATTCCATACACAAGTATTCCACTTTAATGGTTCATCAACTATTATATAATCTTCATCTTTTGTTTTCCAACTTAAATAACAATAATCAAAAGAAGTATTATCAATCTTTTCAATTATCTTATCAACATAATATAGTGACACCAAGTCATCTGAATCAATAAAAGAAATATATTTCCCACTTGCATTATCAAGCCCAACATTTCTAGGATAAGATGCATTCCCACTCTTATCTTTTAAATGAATTATTTTAATTAATTTATCTTTATTATTTTCTGAAATCTCATCAAGAGTAAAACACTTGCATCCATCATCAACTATAATCCACTCGACATTATCATTTAACTGTTTTATAAGAACATCTGCCAAAATAAGTGTATAAGGGAGTGTCTCATAATAAGGAGTAATAATACTTAGTTTTATATCATTCATAACCATACCTCATTTTAAGTATACCCCATTATTTATATAATTGATAGAACAAATTTGAAATACGTTTTGTAATTCTTTTATTAGCGTAACTTCTAGAATCATTATCACTAATACTTACTAAATTAGGATAAATAATAGCAATACTCATTTTAGGATTATCACTTGGATAATATCCAACAAAAGCATTACTTAAAGTTGGAGAATCTATTACTCCATCTGAATCACTATCAAAAAACGATTCACTAGTACCAGTCTTACCTGATGGATCATTAACATCACCCATAAATCCTTTTCCGAGTCCTGTTTTCATAACTTCACTAAAACCATATCTAACTCTATCAATGTATTTTCTTGGAATTTTTAGTGTATAACTATCACTTTTATATTTATAATATAAACTTCCTAGTTCATCACCATTATCATTATTTCTAACTTCCAAGAGTAAATGTGGATAAACTCTTACGCCGTAATTTGCAATAGTAGAAATATACTCAGATAATTGCATAACAGTATACGTATCATACTGACCTATGACATAATTTAAATACAAATCTGGGCTATTACTTTTACCTACATTACCAATACTATCAACTGGCAAATCAATTTCACTTTTACTACCAAGCCCAATACTTTTAAAAACTGTTCTATATTTAGAAAAAGCATCACTCACGTCATTTATTTTAGCATTATAACTATAATCAAAATTAGCAACCTTAAAAGCTGTTTTAAACTGATAAATATTAGATGACATACTAAGCGCTGTAACATCATCAATAACACCTAGTTTTGACCAAGAACACTTTTTAGGAAAAGAGTAAATCTTAATACAACTATCATTCATTTTCTCACCAATTTCTATTGCACCTTCATTATATCCCACAAGCATCGAAGCACCTTTAACGACACTTCCAGGAGTCATTGAATAAGTAAGTACACCAACAGTATCATCAACAACTTCATAACTATTTCCATTTTTCTTAAGTTTTTTCCCAGACATAGCTAATATATCACCAGTTTTAGGATCTTTTATAACCAAATAAATACTATTAAAAAACATAGTATTCGCTTCATTTTTAGTTTTCAAAAGTTCACTTTCCAAAATCTTATCAAGTAAAACTTGGAGATTAATATCAATTGATAAAACAATATCTTTACCTCTTTCACTATTACTAATTTTTTCAATTTTATTATTAACAATCTTATAAGTACCTTTAACTCCCTTTAAATATTCATCATATTGTTTCTCAATATAACTAGATCCAACTAGATCAGTAATTTTATAACCTTTTTCTAAATAATAGTCTTTATCCTCATAAGAAATATTAGAAATATTGCCTAAAATACTTCTAAAAGTATCACCATATAAATAAACTCTTTCATAAGAATAATCTATAAATACTCCAGGCAAAGTATCTTTATTATCTAAAATATTAGATATCTCTTTATCTGTTAGATTATCTTTTTTAATTTTTTTAATATTATAAGAATAATCATTATTCATTAGATAATAAATATAAGCTACTTCTTTTTCTTCATCACTATAGTCTATATCAGATTCTTTAATTCTTTCAAGTTTCATATTATAAATATCTTTATTTGTTATTTTTCTTTCTTCAAGCAAGCGATATTCATAATCACTAATTAAATTATCAGTATTATTAACTGCTAAATAATAATATTTCAAAATAGAATTATTAATCTTTCTATAATCTATATCTAAATAATTAGATAAATTTTTAGCAGTTTCAAGTTCTTCACTTACACTAATAAAAGAAGGTTTCAAATAAGATATAACCGCGGAGAGTTTATTATCTACAAGGAGATTATGATTACGATCATAAATCTTTCCTCTTGGAGCATCTAAAAACTCATATACTCTATTTGTTTTACTATCTAAAATAGATTTATAATAATCATTTTTTACAATAGTTGTATAAAAAAGAATACTAATAATAGTCACAAAAATAAGTTTTATAACTACTGAAATATTATCTATTTTTTTGTTAATTATATTTTTATTTTTTTTCATAATATCACTTTATTATTTTGTGTAATAATAGATTTTTTATTAAATATATTTTATTAAGGGTGATTATTTGAATTTATTGATAAGAGAATATGTTAAAAATTTAACAGAAGAAGAAATCTATAATTTTGCATTAAAGGAAGGAATTACACTTTTAGATGATGAAACAAAAGTAATATATATGTATATCAAAAATTATTGGCAAGAGTTTTTAGAAAGTGATCCAACTTATTTGTTTGAAGAACTAAAAGAAAAATTGCGAGATGAGCCTTATAGAAAAATCGTTGAACTATATAATAAATATAAAAAGAAATAACAAATTGTTATTTCTTTAAGTTTGGATTAAATTCTTTGTTTTTAATCATATCTATCTCATCTTTATAAGGTGCATAATCTCCTATCCAAGGAGTTTCAAGTATTTTAGGAATATTTTCTAATCTTTTATTATAAATAACATTAAGCAAATTATCAAATCCTATAGTGCCATATCCAATATTTTCGTGTCTATCTTTGTGAGCACCGCACTCATTTTTACTATCATTAATATGAATACAATGAATATAATTAAGACCTATAATAGAATCAAATTCATCTAAAACTTTATCAAAATCTCTTATGTTATATCCAGCATCATTCAAATGACACGTATCAAGACATACTCCTATTTTAGCTTTATTATTGACTCCATCAATTATAGTCTTAATCTCTTTAAAATTAGTTCCAAGTTCTGTTCCTTTTCCAGCCATTGTCTCTAAAAGAATAATCACATTTTTATCAGCTTTTAATACTTCATTAAGTCCGAAAATAATATTTTGAAGGCCAACATCTATTCCCAAACCAACATGACTTCCAGGATGCAAAACCATATACTTAATACCAAGTTCTTCACATCTATTAATCTCTTCTTTTAAAAATCTAATAGAAAAGTTATATTTATCATCTTCCTTATTATTAGCAAGATTAATTATATATGGAGCATGAACTATAATATTATCTATAGATATTCCATTTTCTTTCATTTTTATTATAGCTTTCTTAGTAACATCATCATTTATTTTACTTCTTAAAGTATTTTGAGGTGCACCTGTATAAAACATAAAAGTATTACTTCCATATTTTAAAGATTCCTCTAAACTTCCAAGTAATTGATCCTTATTATTAAATCCTACATGACTTCCAATTATTAACATACTATCACCAAGAAAATTTTATAATAAAAAAGAAAAAAAAGCAATTCATAATGAATTGCTTAATTAAATTGATATTTTAATCAGATACATTAACGCAGTTTGTTCCAGCAGCAACAAATTCAACCTTTGAAATTTCGCTAATAGAAGCATCAGTATCACTTGCAGCTTTTAAACCTGATTTTAAAGTATCAAGAGTAATAACATTTTCCCCTGTACCAGTACCTACAGTGTATACTTTTGATTTTTTATAATTATTTACTAATAAGGTATGAACAGCATCGCTTAATTTACTAGTCGTACGTGCAGAATATACAAGTTCATTTCCTGTAGTAGAGAATTCTTTTTGTGAAGAATAATAAATTCCTTGATTAGCTTTATCTTCACTTACAAAATAATAATCATATCCTGCTTCACCATTAGTGTCTTGATGATATCTAACTCCAACATATGCATAAACCCATTCATCATGATATGGAGATTGTCCACCTGATTCTACTGATACACACGAATCAGCCTCTACGTGACTTACTGGAATTAAATACAATGTTTTTGGGTTAAATAATTTTAACTTATTTGCTTCATTTACTTTAGTTCTTACTGATGCGATATATGCTTCTGCTGTATCTAAATATGCACTCCTTCTTGAATTTTGAATATAGGTTGTAACTGATGGAATTGCTATAATCATTAAGATACCTAATATTATAATAACTGCTAGTAACTCAATCAATGTAAAACCTTTTTTGTTTATTTTTTTCATTTTTTCTATCCTTCCTCTCTTTATTATAAATAAATAATACCATAATATATTACTATGGTCAATAATCTAAAAAATATAACTTGATTAAAAAATTTAAAAAAAGAAAACTTTTGTAAAGTTTTCTTTTAATATACTATCACATTGGAATAATTGCTTCCTATATAACTATCTTCAGATGTATGTGAATTAGAAATAGCTTCTTTAATATCATGATCTCTTGTATCTCTAGTAAGCAAATCAGTCTGAACTTCAAATCCTTTAGTTACAAGATCAAATCTTTTTGAAGTTTCAAGATTAGATTCTCTTGTTAAATTAATTCCACGATATGAATCTATTTCATCAGTATCTGTAGAATCACAATTTTTATTTGTACATGACACTAAATGAACATAATAAACATATTCACTGTCACCTACACCATTATTAAATTCTTCTCTTGTAATTGCAACAAAAGAATAATCATAAGAATAATATGTATCAAATGAAGATTTTTCAATATTCAAATTTCTTAATTTATTAAATGGAAATATTACTATTTCACCTTCTTTAGGATATTCATATTGAGTATTTGCTCTTATTGTATATTCTGCAGCACTAATTGCCAATTTAGCATCATTTATAAAAGAATCTCTCTTATTTTTTTCAAGTGTAGAAACAACATTAGGAATTGCTACTAACATAAGCACACCCAATATAACTACAACTGCTAATAATTCAATAAGAGTAAACCCATTCTTCTTTTTCATATTATCACCATACCTTAATATGATTATAATATTTTATTATTATTTTTTCAATTATAAATAAAACAAAAAAGAACTATTGACAGTTCTATTTTTGTAACATACTCATTAAATTTACTTTAAACATATCTTTTTCAGGATTACTTTTAGATATCATTACACCTTTATATGTTGATAATTCAGTACGATGACCTTCATCAAGTATTCCTTCTGGAGTTATATTTGTTAAAAGAATGATATTCTTATCTTCATATACAGTATAATGAAGTCTTATTTCTCCATGAACTTTAGCGAATAGCTCAGCAGTTGGCAATTTCAACTCATAAGACTTTGTATTATCTTTTTTAGATACAGATACAAGTTCTCCTAAGAAATTACCATTTCTAATTTCTGGATAATATTCAAAAGTTAATCTTTTGAAAGCAAACATATTGTACTTTCTTAAAGTTCTTTCTTTCTTTTTAAAATCATTCTCATTTTGGTATTCAAATATATAACATTGTTTCATAGTATTCAACCCCCTAACAAGCACATCTTAACAAACCCCAATTTTCTAGATGTGTTTGTATTATAGCACAAACTTGATAAAATGTCAAATTTTTATTTTACAAATTGATTTTAAATACCATAATAACAATATTTTTTTACATATTATTTGCATATAAAAAATGTAAAGTAGAAATTAAAAAACAAAAAAGTGGTAACCCACTTCTTAATTAATCAATACTATCTATACACAAGTATATCCGCCATCAATAGGTAATATTACACCTGTAACATAACTTGCTTCATCACTTGCTAAAAAAATAGCTGCCGGATTTAATTCTCCTTCTTTACCATATCTTCCAAGTGGCACAGTAGCTTGCATATACTGAGTAAATTCAGGTGTTATAAGTGTTTCATGAGTAAGTTCTGTATCAAAATATCCTGGACAAATTGCATTTACTGTAATACCATCTTTTGCAAGTTCAGATGCAGCTGCTCTTGTAAAGTTAACAACTCCACCTTTAGATGTATGATATGCAATAGTTCCCATAGCCATATTCCCAACAAGACCATACATAGAAGCAATATTTATAATTCTTCCATAATGATTCTTCTTCATAATATTACCAAAAGCACGAGTAACATAGAATACTGAATCCATATCAGTTTTGATAGTGAAATCCCACTCTTCATCTGTCATATCAAGAACACCTGCATTTTTTGCACTCCCTGCACAATTGACTAAAATATCAACTTTACCAAATCTCTCTTCTGCAAGTCTTGCTGCCTCATTAACCTCAGCTACATTAGTAACATCACATTTTACTGGCAAAACTTCTACTCCCATATTAACTAATTCATTTTTTAATTCTTCTAGTTTTTCAACTCTTCTCGCAAGTAATACAAGATTAGCTCCTTGTTCTGCAAAAGCATGAGCCATTTGTCTTCCAAGTCCACTACTTGATCCTGTAATTACAGCAACCCTATTATTTAATTTAAACATACTTCCTCCTAATATAAATCTAAAATAATTATATCATCTTTAATATATTAATTTAAACTACTTTTTTATATACTTTACAAGTAAATGTAAAAAAGATAGATTAAATAAAATCTATCTTAATTCAATAATCATTTTAATTGCAGTTTTTTCTTCATCATTAATTTTAATATCATTAAAAGAAGGAATACACACAATATTTTTACCAAGTGGTGCTACAAAACCTCTTGCTATAATTATAGCCTTTACTAGCTGATTTAATGCTCCTGCACCAATTACTTGAACTTCAACTTTATCTTTTTCTTTTAATATATTAGTAATCGCTCCTGCAACATTATTCGGATTTGACTTACTTGATACTTTTAATGTTTCCATATATTCTTCCTTTCTAATTAAATATATGTTTTATTAAATAGAAAAGAACAAAAAAAGATGCTAAGCATCTTTAAAATTCTAATTTTTCAATTTCTTCTTTTACTTCTGGTTGAGAAACTGCAACTTCAGCAACAGGTGCAACTGGTACTGTAACCTCAGATGTTACTGGAGTTTCAACAGCAGGAGTCTCAACTACTGGAGTAACTGGTGTTTCTACTACTGGTGCAACAGGTGTTTCAACTACTGGAGCAACTTCTACAGCACTTTGAGCTATAGCTTCAATTGCAGGAGTAGTAACTTGCTCACCATGATAAGCCTCATTAACTGTTACAGCTGGAATTGGAGAAGTATTTTCAAGAGGATTAGCTCCACCATATATTTCTCTTGGTTTCTCATCTAAAACTTCAGTATTAATTGCTTCTGGATTTGCTCCACCATATACTGTTGTCTCAGGTAATACTGTAACTGGAGTCTCAACTACAGGTGTAGTTGGTTCCTCAACAACAGGTGATTCAACTACAGGAGCAACAGGTGTTTCTACAACAGGTGCTTCAACTACAGGCGCAGCAGGTTTTTCTACTACTGGTGCTTCAACTACAGGAGCAACTTCTTTAACATTCTCATTAAAATTAATTGATTCAGCAAGTTTTGGAGCTTCAACTTCTTTAACTCCATCGCCCTCACTTGGAACAACTAATGGTTCAGTTGCGCTAAGTGCTGGTGTTTCAACAGCTGGTGCAACAGGTGTTTCTACTACTGGTGCTGGTGTATCAAGAGATTGTGATGATACTTCAGGTGTAACTATTGGAGTATCTTTCTTTTCTTCAACAATCTCATTATTTTTATTTTTCTTTCCTTCCATAAAGAATAATACAATTCCAACTACTAAAAGAACTATACCTATAATAATAAGAATTCCCGGCGTTGAAGTTACAAATTCACCGAAATCAAAACTTAATAACTCAAAAATATTCATATCTTTCTATCCTTCTTCCCTAATCTATTCTAATAAAATAATAACAAAAAATAATGTCAATTGCAAGTGTATTTTTACAATTTCATATTAAACATTTTCCATCCATCTTTTTTAGGTGGAAAAGAAGAAAATTTCATCATTTCTTTTTTTACTGGATGAACAAATTCCAAGGAATAAGCCCATAATGCAATCTGTTTATTATCACATTTTCCATATCTTTGATCCCCATATAAAGGATATCCTCTTGATGCAAACTGGACTCTTATTTGATGATGTCTTCCTGTTAATAATTCTATGTCAACTAAAGAATAATTATCACATTCTTCTACTACTTTATATTTAAGTTTTGATATTTTTCCATGATTCTTATCTGTAACAATTGTATTTCCGTCTTCCTTTTTTAATAAATAATCTTCTAATTCTCCTTCTTTTTTATTTATTTTTCCATTAATAACTGCAAGATACTTTTTTGAAAAATCATGTTCTTTTATCATTTTAGTTAATCTTGATGCTGCTTTAGAACTTTTTGCAAAGACCATAACACCCCCAACAGGTCTATCAAGTCTATGTACAAGTCCCAAATAAACATTTCCTTTTTTATCATATTTCTTTTTTATATAATCTTTTATTATTGTAAGCATATCAATATCATTAGTTGAATCTTTTTGACTTAAAATATTAACTGGTTTAACTACTACAATAATATGATTATCTTCATATAATATTTTTAAATTATTCATTTTCAAACCTTGAAGTTATTCCGCAAGGAAGAACTAAATCACTATTTTTTATTGGCAAAACTAACTCTTCAGAATAAACTTTTCCTTTATGTTTTTTAAGTACTGTTGTTTTTAAAATATTTGTAAATACTTCTTTAGATAATCCTGTAGTATAAGTATTAATAATAAAGAATAAAGGATTTTCACTTAATAATTCGTTACAAAGCTTAACAAGATTAAATAAATCTTTTTCTATATCCCATACTTCGTTATTAGCGCCTCTTCCATAACTAGGCGGATCCATAATTATGGCATCATACTTATTCCCTCTTCTAATCTCTCTTTTAACAAATTTTAAAACATCATCAACAATATATCTAACAAAAGAAGTAGATAGATTACTTGAATTTACATTTTCTTTAGCCCATTCAACCATTCCTCTTGATGAATCAACATGAACAACACTTGCTCCAGCACTTAAACATGCAACTGTAGCACCACCTGTATATGCAAAAAGATTAAGAACTTTTACCTCTTTATTAGAATCTTTCTTAGCCTCTTTTATTTTATTATTCATAAAATCCCAGTTTACAGCTTGCTCTGGAAAGAGCCCAGTATGTTTAAATCCCATCTCTTTAATATTAAATGTTAAATTTTTATAATTAATAGTCCAAGTCTCTTTGGTTTCTTTTAAGTTTTCCCAGTACCCTCCACCTTTATTACTTCTATGATAATGAGCATTAATATTTTTATATTTTTCTCTTAAATTACCATTATCCCATATTATTTGAGGATCTGGCCTTAACAAATAAATATCTTTCCATCTTTCTAATTTTTCTCCGCGAGAACAATCAATTAATTCATAATCTTTCCACGTATCAACAACAAACATATTATTCCTTCTTTCTAATATTAAAAATATGTTATTTTTCAAACATATTTTTTAAATTTAAGCTTGCATTATAAATGTCATTTTTCTTAAGTTCTTTATCTTTTTCATTAAGTATTTTAATTGCATCTTTTAGGTTACAATTATTCTCTTTCATAGTTTCAACTAGTTTTGCTTCAATTGAATACGAAGTATCAATTAAACTTTTTTCTTCTTCTTTCTTTTCAAGTATTATTACATACTCTCCCCTTTCTATTTTAGGATCTTCTTTTATTTTATTATATACTTCTTCTATTTCTCCATAAAAACTTCTTTCATGTATTTTTGTTAAATCAGATGCGATAAAAATAATAGACATAGAAAAAATATCTTTAAGTTTTCCAATAAGTTTTACTAATCTTTTTGGAGATTCATAAATTATAAATGTATTTATTTTACTATTTTTAATCTTTTCTATTTCTTGATTAAATTTTGTATTATCTACAGGTAAAAATCCAATAAAAGAAAACTGTTTAGTATCAAGTCCTGATATTGAAAGAGATGTAATAGAGGCACTTGCACCAGGTACTCCATAAACATCTATATTATTCTCCCTTGCTTCTTTTACTAAAATGTAACCAGGATCCGATACACAAGGAGTACCTGCATCACTAACAAGTGCCACATCTTCACCTTCTATTAGTTTTTGTATTATATATTTACTTCTTTCATTTTCATTAAATTTATGGTATGCAACAAGTTTTTTCTTTATTTCATAATGATTTAATAACTTAATTGTTTGTCTTGTGTCTTCACATGCTATGAATGAAACATTTTTTAATATTTCAAGTGCTCTTAACGTTATATCATTTAAATTTCCAATTGGGGTGGCAACAACATATAATATTCCCATATTACTTATGAATCATTAAATATAAGTTGTAAATAAAAATAATCATTGATATAACCATAACACTTATTGAAAGAATTGTATAAAAATCTATTTTTCTTTTTTTCTTCATAAGAACCACCTACAAAAAGTTTACCATAAAAATACCAAAACTACTAGTATGTTTTGATAAAGAAAAAACTACATGACTAATTAGTCACATAGTTATTAATACTTTCCATTACTAATTACAAGTTGTTTTACTTTTTTCTTGTCTTTACCAACTTCATCCCAAACATCATTTTGTGAAAATAACACTTCTTCTGGTTCGAAATATTCGATGTTTCCAAAAGAATCAGAATAAATATCTAAGAAATATGCTCCCATTACATTAAGTAATCCTTGTTTTTGTTGGAACTGTGTCTTATCACATAGACAAGGTACTTCAATACATTGTACATTTCTATAATTAAAAGCATAACTTTTATGATAATGTCCAATAAGAAGTATTTTAGGTTTATTCTTAGTTTCCATTATTTCTATTCTTTTTTGTGGTTTATATGAAATAGATTGAGCACTTCCTCCGCCTGGATGATCAAGAACTATCTTAACTCCATCTAAATTAAATGTTCCAGTATCTTGTCCTAAATAAACCATATCATTTCTACATTTATCTACCCAAAAATTAGCAGTAGCTTGTCCATTTTTATATGAAGTTTCATCATGACTTCCTAATATATAATAAGTAGTCATTCCATCTATTTTAGGATACATATCAACAACATATCCAACTTGTTCATCAAATCCATGCAAGAACTGTTGTCTTGGATTTTCTTTTCTTTCAGGATAAGTACCATCAGTTAAATCACCAACATGAAGTACTGTCTTTATTCCTCTATTATATGCTTCTTGATATACTTCGTTTAAAAGATGAACTTGATTATGTATACTTCCAAAGTGAGTATCTGATACAACACAGATTTCATTATGATTAAGTTTTTTATCATTAATGCTAGGCTTTATATTTTGACTACTTTTAGCTGCCTCCTTTTGAAATACCATAGTGCCATCTTTTTTTTCTAAACTAACATCTTTTCCATATACTTTACAAAGTTCTATAATTCCATTTAATTCAGACTGATTAACATTAAACTTTGCCATAAATGTTTCAACTGGCATGTCATTTTTTATGTATCTATATATTTTATTAACAAATTTTAAATCAATATTAACACTGTTTTCCATAATCCCCTCCTAGTTAGTCTCTTTCTTCTTAACAAGTTTCAATGGTTTAGCACTATGATAATCATCTTTTTTAGTAACATAATATGGACTATTAAATGCTCTAACAGATAATAAATTACCTTTATTATCAGTTTTAACTGTTACAAACCATGCTCCTATTGTATTTGAATAACGTTTATCATTCATCTCTTTAGTAGTTGCTACAACAGAAGGAACTGAAATTGTTTTAACTGATCTATCAGTAAACTTTTCCATTTGTAAAAGTCCACCATGAAGTAAAATATCAGGTTTATCTTCACTTCTAAATGAATCAACTTGCTGTTGAGTTCTATAAGATACTGTATAAGTTTTACCAAGTTTAGAACACAATACTTGCATTCTTACATTATCAATAAACACATCACATGAGTTATCCCCAAGATAAATCATATCACTTCTTACCTGAGAAATTCTTTTTCCTATATTTACTTTGTTCTTTTTTAAGTGTGTATCATCTACTTTACCAGTAATAAAATATGTCTTCATTCCTTCAACATATGGATAATTATCTTTAATATAATCTACTTGTTGATAAGTATCATCTATAAAATTAGTTTCTGCATATATATCAGTAATTGGATATAATCCTGCTGAGATATTACCACATAAAATTGCATTATTATATCCCATTTCATGCGCTTTTCTATATATATCATTTAATATTGATAACTGTTCAGATTTTGATCCTAGTCTAGTATCAGAAAATGCCACAAATTTAAATTCGTGATTATTATCAGTATTTAAAGAAAAACTATTTTTATCTTTTATTTCCCTTTCTCCATGATTTATAAGATAAATATCATCATCTAATCTTTTTACAATAATATTTTGTCCTTTTCCTCTAATACTACTAACAAGACCTAAAATCTCATATTTATTTAATTCCAAATTTGAACATACTTGAGTTAAACTTTTTTCTTTATCTAATAAAGAAATAAGTTCTTGTTCTTTTTCACTAAATTCATCATTTTTTGTATCCATATAAACCTCCAGAAAAAAAGAGTTATATAAACTCTTAATAAAAATAAGAGGTATTTAAGTATATTATTAAATTATTCACTTAAATACCTCCCTAATACTATCTACAAATTAATTATAGCATACGGAAAATAAATTATAAAAGTTCTTTTAAAGATTTGACAGTTTTTTTACTACCATAATATCCCTTTGGTCTAAATAATAATGCCTTTCCACCAGCCTTTTCGAAATTTATACAATTTTTTTCTTTGTCATCGATTAATACATCTTCTTTACACGGTGGATATATAATACTCTTCTCTTGATTTGGAAGTACAAAAATAATTGGAACAGTTATTTTATTTTTTCTAAGTATTAAAGTTTTTTCATGTCCTTCTTCAAAGGAATGAATAGCAGTAATTATAGCCTTTAATCTATTATTAATTTGTAACTTATAAAGCGAATTAAAAGCATCATCAATTTCATTACAAGATTCATAAAATTCACGCCAATTAATACTATTTAAATATTTATTCCAATCATGAAAATTAGTGTTACCCATCATAACTTCATCAAACTTTGCCTGAGAGTCTAGAACTACACCATCAAAATCAACCAAATATTTTTCCATAAATCCCCCAAAATGTATCATAATACACACTTAAAAATATAATAACATATTTTTTTTAATAATATATTATTTTTTTAAATTTTTCATATTTGATATTTTTTCTTTAACTTGCTTTATATATTTGCTAGTGAATCTAAAATTAGGATATGCTACTACAACTCTTCTAAAATAAATACTCTTATCTATAAGCACTTTTTTTATTTTTTTAGAGATTTCTTCAGTAGCGTCTTTCTTAATTGAATAAAAATAATCTTTTAAACTATTAACTAATAATACAGATACAACAAAATCAATTAAAAAGATAATAAATACAACAATGGCACTATTTCTTACTAAATAATAATTAAGTTTATCTAATATTGATAAAATAAATGGATTAAATATATATACTCCAAGAAGTCCGAGTATTCCAAAGAAAAATAAATTTCTTAAACATATTCTTCCATTTAAATTAAATGGTTTATGTGAATAGTCCCACCATCTAGCATGAAAGAAATATTCAAGTAAAAAACTAACTAAATACTCCATAACAGCACAAAATAATATTGACATTAAAAATACAAGAAAATAATTATCATAAAAATAATTACCTATAAAATATATTAAAAGGCCTCCAAAACCATATATAGGACAAAAAGGGCCAATTAAAAATCCCCTATTTACAATTCGTCTAAGTTCTACAAATTTAAATAAAACTTCCATAAGCCAACCAGCAAATGAGTATACTACAAACAATAAGAATAATTTATACATTAAAGTCCTCCTTGCATATTTATAAAAAAATATTATCATAAAAGTTATATTTTTTTCAACAAAAAGCCCGATTTATACATCGGGCAATAATTATTCTTTTACTTCTTTTACTTCTTTATCAAGAATCTTTTTCATCTCACAAGCACTATTCAAATCAGCATATTTAATATTACTTCTATTAATATAATTGTTAACTAGTATTTTATTTACCATTGATATAACACTTTCTAGATTAGCATCTTCTAATTGCTCATTAGTAATATTTATATTCATTAATTTATACTTATCAAAAATAATAGTAACCAAATCTCTTGTATCATTAATAGTAATATTATTAATAATTGTATTATTCGGATAAAATATAAATTCATTTAATGCTTTTTCTTCATTCAAAATATCAGAATCAGACATATCTTCATTATCAATTTTGAATATTTTAGCTAAATTATTCTTATAAGAACTAGCAAGTACTAAAATATCAAGTAAAGTTGAATTTTCGTTTAATGAAGTAGAAACCTTTTCTTTAAATTTAGCTTCATCATATTCATTATATAGATCCTTTAACTCAATTAAATTTGCATCTATTACTGAATAAAACTTAGTAACATTAGCTAAAGGTCCTCGAAATCTTCTACGACATCTAATCTTTTTATTCATTTTTTTAATTTTTTTCTCACATTTAGATATCTTTTTAAGAATAGCCTTAGTTAAACTCTTATTTCCTTTATCTTCATGTATCTTCTTTATCTCATCTATTACCTTTTTAAATCTTAAATAGTTTTTATACTCAAACAAAGTATAAGATAATTTTAAGAAATTTTCATCAAGCATTCCTTGATTTGTTTCTTTTAATATTAAACTTTCTCTTAATTTATTTATTTTAGCATCATCATATTCTTTTATATCTAAAGTCCCATCTAAAAATTGATCTTGTAATATTTTAGTATCACTACTTTTTAATAACAAATATTTAGCTAAATAATTTTGATATTCTTTTAAATATTTATCTTTATCTGTTATTTGAACATCTTTTAATTTATTGTCATAATATTTTTCAAAACTCTTCTTATAAGAAAAATACAAATATCTAAGATTCAAATAAATATGTTCAATTAGTTCAGGACTTTTCCAATATAATTTATCAAAAGAATCTTTTAAACTTTCTGAATCAGGATTAGCTTCTTGAAAGAATAATTTCATATATTCTTCTACTTCTTCTCCATAATTAAAATCACTAGGTCCAAGTTTCACACCAACAAGTAAAAATTTCTCTATACTTACCTGAATATCTTGATTAACTTTCGTTAAGTCATTTTTATAGAATTTCTTTAAATCATATAAAGTAACATTTAAGCCACTTTTTTCATAAGAATCATTGAAATCACTTAGAAGATATAAATTTTTCTTCATATCTTCTAAATAATTCTCTAAATTTTTAATTTCTTCATTTTCTTGTTCTATAACAATACTTTGATATCTTCTTTTTATATCTTGTAATAATTCATCTTTATAAATAGTAGCAGCTTGCTTCATTAACATGGCTTTTTTCATGTATATTCTGGAATTTTTAACATTATTTCTAGGTAATACTTGTAATAATTCTTTATATTGTTCTAATCTTTTATTCATCACTATCACCTATATCTGTTCTTTTGATTTCTTCTTCAACAACTTTCAAAAAAGCATCTACTTCTTTAAATTCTTCTAGAATACTCTCATTGCTCAACGAATCCAAAGACACTTCGTCAATTTTTTCCATTTCCATTTCATCCATAATATCACCTACTTAAGCCTAAACCGCTATCATAATATTAATTATAACACATTTTTTTTATTTGATAATAATATATTTACAAACATCTCCAATATAAGTGTCATTGTCGTATAATCCAAAGACAATTTTATAAGTTCCAGAAGTTAAATTATCCTTCAAATATAAAACTGTCGACATAGTACTTTCTGGGCTATCAAATAACATATAAGTTTTATTTCTATTTGTTGTCGCTAAATCATTTGTAAAAAAGTCTTTAAAATCAACTAAACGATAAATATCAGAATAAATATCATCATAATCTCTTCGATATAATGCTATTCTTAAATTTGGATGTAACAATCCAGATGAGTATTGAAGATTAAATGATATTGCATTAGCACCATCTTCAGTAATACCTGTATCCTTCTTTACAATTAGTTGACGTTCACTTGCTACAACTTTTAATCCATACAACGTATTTTTAACAGTAAATGGTATTTCTTCTTGATCTGATGATACAAGTCCATAATAAATTCCATCAGGTGAACCAAATGATTCTATTAACATAGTATAATCTCCACTTGCTAAGTTACTTCCTTCAGTATTAATAATTATGTTAGAAGATACATTGGCAATACGCTCTGCAACATTTATTCTAACTGTTCCATCAAACCTTGGATAATATGTATTAGTACCAAGAGTATAAGAAATACCCATTATACTTGGTCCATTTACTACATCTCCATTTGAATCAAGTATTGATAGTTTTATACCTGTTCTATAATCATAAAAGTTAGTATCAACTACATTATTGGCATTAGCAACCTGCTGTACAAAATTTGTCTCAACAAGAAGTGGTACTTTTTCACCAATATAAACTTCATTAGTTCCCATGCTTCCAGTTAAATCAATAACAGATTCTTTATTTGCATATAAATTATAGAATAATTGCTGTTGCTGTACACCGATTACTGAGTAAATTATTTGGTTATCATTATCTCTTAATTCCAACAACAAACTCTTATTAAGTACATCTTCATTAATTCCCGCTTCTTTAAAGTCAACAATGAATATGAATTCTTCTTCTGCTAAATCATGATCTTCATCATAATATAACAAATTCATCGCAGCATCATCATAATGGTTATTAGCATTAGAACTACCCATACGAATAAATTTATCAAGACTATAGGAAACATCTCCATTAACTGCTAACTCTTGTCCTTTAGTTCTATAATCATTTTCGCTAACTACATAATAGTAGTATTCTGGATTAGTTCCACTTAATAAATCTATCATTGTTATCTTAGTATTAGCAGGGAAGTTATAAGTAGATGCAAGTACTCTATGATATCCATTTCTATAAATTGTTTCATCTTTTTCAACGAATAATGAATAATATGTTGTAAAACTACTTGTTGTAGTTATATTTACGACCCCTGGAGCAAACATTTCATATACTTTTCCAGTTGTAATTGTTCCTTCATAGTCATCTGTTGTGAATAATGCACGTGATAAATTTACTATAATATTAACTCTTTTTACTTCATTATTTAAATCATCAATAGGAGTTATTGCAACCATTGATATAGTAACACTTCCCATATTTCCAGAAGTTTCTAGGTTCTTTGAGTGATATAAATAGAATAAGAATGTTGGAACGACGCTTGAGTTTTCACTTAAATAACTAGTAACACCAGAATAATGATTGTCTTCATTTGTAAAATAAGTAGTAGTTCCTTTGGTAATCCATCCAGTTTCACTAGATTTCATGACAAGTCCAATTGTGTTATCAGCATCACTACCAGAGTCGGCAATTCTTGGAATATCTGCCTTATCAACTAAGTTAACATCTGGATTTAATTCATTATAGTTAAATCCTAAAACTGAGAATGTTGTATTTGCAGCTGAGAAATTGATAAGTGGCAATTCATATGTTCCAAGAGTTGAATACTTAGATGCAGTAAGTGATATTTCATATGAGGCTACCTGCTCTCCTATTGACCACATATAGTATCCAGCATCTTCTGGAGTTGGCACTATATATTTTACTGCTATTTTATCTGTTGCATCCTTAACTGGGAAATTACTATAGAATCCATCTACTTCAATATTATGATTTGTATTATGTTTTCCAAGTACATAACTTCCTGTTGTAAAATAAACAATTTCTGATGAATCTACAGTTGAATCATTATCATATTCTGTTTTATAAAGAGCTGTTTCTACTTTTCCATTTCTATCATATAAGAACATTCCAAAGAAAGTCATTCCACTAACTTCTCCATATGCAGTTATGTTTTCATTAGTTGCAATATTAACATTTCTTCCAGCATATATATAAAGTTTATTATCAACGTTTCTAGATTCTACACCATCTTCATCTATTTCAACTGCTGCTTTTTCCTCTCCATTAACAATAGTTTTTGCACTAGTAAACTTTCTAACTAAGTTTGTAGAGTTTTCCAAATAAATAGTAGAATTATTTAATAATTTTAATTCATCTAATCTACTTAATGAGAATAATACATCAGAATATTCATTAGTTCTATCTGTTGCACCAGTAAGTAAGATTGCCGAGTTATCAAGCGTTACAACACTTGCTCTTTGTATTGATACGTTTTCCTTATAATTTGCTTCAGTTCCATAATTTCTAATATTTACATTACTATATCCACTTGTACTTGAAGCATTACCACTTCCAAATATTGATCCATCTATATCAAAGTTATCATAAGTATATCCATCTATATTTATAGTTATTCCTGTTGTTACACTTATGAATGAGAAGTCATAAATCTCAGAACCTGATGCATTTGCTTCTCCTCCGCCAAATACTGTACCAGCAATATGTACATCTCCTTTATTTAAAGTTGAACCAGTAATAGCATTACTTCCTATATTTACATTAACAGTTCCATAAAGTACTGATGTATTAGCTCCACCATATACATTTCCTCCGCAAGTAAGTCCTGCTATATTAACTACACTTGAAGAATTGTTTTCTTCTTCGGTACCAGTAGCAGCGGCATTTCCTCCACCAAATACATGATTGGCAACACTTGTTGTTCCTTCAATATTTAATAAAGTATTTCCATAAACTACTGCAGTATATCCATTACCACCAGCAAATAAACTTTTATTTAATATACTATCTGATACAAATACATCTGTATTTTTTCCAATTGTTCCAAGGTTTCCTCCACCAAATACATTATCAGAAATTCTAGAATTTATAATCTTTAAAGTAGAATTATTAAGAACTGATGCTTGGTTTCCTCCACCATATACATTACCTGTAACAGTAGTTCCTTGAATTTTTGTATTAGTGCTAGTAGTAGTAGCATAATTTCCACCACCATATATGTTTCCAATTTGTCCACATTTTGTATCGATATTAGCACTTATAGTTTGTCCTCCTTGATTATTTCCACCATATATATTGGAAATAACTGGAGCAGTTCCACTAAATGGAATTGTAATATTACTTTCGTCAACTGTTCCTGTTTGATTTGATCCTCCAAAAACATTTGTTATTTTTGCGCCACCACTAATTTTAACATTAGTAGTTTCTGCAGAGGCTTCATTTCCTCCACCATAAACATTTGAAATTGTGTTGGTAGTTGCATGAATATCAACATTAGTTTCTACAACATCTGCTTTATTTCCTCCACCAAATACTTGAGTTACACTTCCACCATTTACTAAAACGTCAGTAGTATCTGTTTCTGCTTCATTTCCTCCACCATATATAGTGTCAATAGTTCCACCATTTACATCTATATCAGTAGTTGTAGTACTTCCACCTAAATTGTTACCACCAAATAGTAAGGTAGCTGTTCCACTTGTAACTGTTATATTTGATTCATTAACATCTCCATTTTGATTTGATCCTCCATAGAGATTGGTTACTGTACTTCCATCCAATGTAACATTTGTAGAACCAGTTACACCAGCTTTATTTCCT
Source organism: Bacilli bacterium (assembly GCA_017477845.1). GTDB lineage: Bacteria > Bacillota_I > Bacilli_A > RF39 > UBA660 > RUG13868. Next base: position 7,312 of record JAFUTR010000034.1, on the reverse strand, counting down.
CCACCATATACATCTGTAATAGTAGATCCGTTTAAAGTAACATTAGTAGTTGTTGTTTCTGCTTCATTTCCTCCACCGAATACAGTAGTAACATTTCCACTATTTATTTCAACATCAGTAGTACCCGTTGTAGCTTTGTTTCCTCCGCCATAAATTGTAGTAGCACTTCCACCATTCATATCAATATTTGTTGAAGTTGTAGTTCCACCTAAGTTGTTTCCTCCATATATAGTTGTAGCACTTCCTGTTGTAACTGTGATGTTTGATTTAGCGACATCTCCACTTTGGTTAGATCCTCCATATAGATTTGTAACTGTGCTACCATCTAGAACTACATTTGTAGAACCAGTTACACCAGCTTTATTACCTCCACCATAAACACTTGTAATAGTAGATCCGTTTAAAGTAACATTAGTAGTTGTTGTTCCTGCTTCATTTCCTCCACCGAATACTTGAGTTACACTTCCACTATTTATTTCAACATCAGTAGTACCCGTTGTAGCTTTGTTTCCACCACCATAAATTGTAGTAGCACTTCCACCATTCATATCAATATTTGTTGAAGTTGTAGTTCCACCTAAATTGTTACCACCATATACTGTAGTAGCACTTCCACTAGTAATAGTAATATTTGATTGCGCAACATTACCACTTTCGTTAGATCCTCCATATAGATTTGTAACTGTGCTACCATCTAAAGTAACATTTGTAGAGCCAGTTACACCTGCTTTATTACCTCCACCATAGACACTAGTTATGGTAGATCCATTTAAAGTAACATTAGTAATATTTGTTGATGCTTCTTCTCCTCCACCGAATACAGTAGTGACAGTTCCACCATTTATATCTACATATGTTGTTCCAGTTTCAGCTTTATTTCCTCCACCATACACAGTTGGAGCAGTTCCACTATTTATGTTTACATGAGTAGTTGTTGTAGTAGCTTCATTTCCTCCACCATAAACTGTAGTAGCTGTTCCACCAGTCATAGTAATATTTGTTGTTTTTGTAGTTCCTCCTAAGTTGTTACCACCATATACTGTAGTAGCACTTCCACTTGAAATAGTAATATTAGAAGTATTAACTGTACCGCTTTGGTTAGATCCTCCATATATATTAGTAGTTGTAGCTCCTTGTAATTTAACATTAGTAGTTGTAGCATCAGCTAGATTTCCTCCACCATATACATTAGTAGATGTTCCTCCATTTAAATAAACTGTACTAGTATTAATTGGAGCTAGATTTCCTCCACCATATGTATTAGTTATTGTTCCATTATTTACATAAACATCAATTGTTCCATTAGGAGTTCCTTTAGCATCATTACCACCATATACATCAGTAATAGTTCCATTATTAATAGTTACTGTAATATTTCCTTCAACATAAGGAGTATATGTATTATTTCCTTCACCACCACCGAATACTTGAGTGATAGTTCCTTTATTTACTGTTACTTTTGTTGTTTTATTTTGAACTGTTGTTGTATTATTAGTTCCATTAACAGTTCCAAACGCACTTCCTCCATATACTTTAGTTATTTCAGGAGTAAGTGAACTTTCATTTGATCCAATTGTTACATTAACATTACCAGATACAAAAGTTCCATAGTTAGTGCTACTAGAATATCCACCTTCTCCACCACCATAGACATTTGTAACTTTTCCACCATTTACAGTAACATTGGTATCGCCATAAACTCTTCCTAAAGTTTTACTTCCTCCATACACATTTCCCTTAACCGTTCCATTTTCAACAGTTAAGTTAATAGTAGAAGCTTTCGAACTAGAACCAGATCCATTATTGTTACCTCCACCATAAATAGATCCAGAAACTTCTCCATTTAACATTTTTATAGTTGTTGTTGTAGTGGATGATGTTGAATTAACTCCAGTTGCACCATAGTTTCCTCCACCATACACATTCTTAAGTATTTTAGCATTATCATTTATTATAATATTTGAGTTATCACAAGAACCTATTGTACTAGAACCTGTTTTACCATTTCCTATACCAAATACACTTCCTGCTTCAGCACCAAACATAGTTGTATTTGAAGCGTTAACATTTGCTTCAAGTCCAATTGTTGCGTTTCCACCAATATAAATATATGTTGATCCATTAAGTGTTCCTTTACCTTCATCAGATTGATATCCGTTTGATCCTCCAAAAACACTAAAGTTAACAACTCCGCCTAATACTTTAATAATTCTATTTCCATATGTTGCAGCATCTCCTGCTCCACCATATATAGATTCAACACTTCCTCCAGTCATTGTAATATCAACAACATTTCTATTTTGATATGTTGAACTTACAAGTGGACCACCAATTAAGTTATAAGCCCATCCACCTTCAACTTTTAATTTCATAGTTCCACTAATTGAGTCAGTTGAATATCCATGTCCTCCAACATAAATTCCAGTTGAATATGCATTTTTACTCGTACCTATTTTTCCACTTTTTAAAGTTATACTAAATAAAGGATCATGATCACTATCTTCAACATATTTTCCTCCAAAAGTACCATTCATGTTTTCATATACTTCTAGATTATCATTATCCTCTTTAACTCTATCATAATCGTTTCCAGCAATTAATTGACCATTTGTATATAAAGTTGGTTTTGAACTACCACTTCCTAAGGCAGCCTGTGAAACTGAAATATTATTATATCTGCCAGATTCAACAATTACACGATATCTAAGAGGATTTGTAGAACTTCCCTGAGAACTAGTTGATGTATTACCACCAATAACAGCAAGAGCATTTACATAGGTACCATCTTGCCTAATTCCTCTTCCAATCTTTAAATTATTAAAATTTGCATAAATCATTCTTCTTGTACTAGATGATGGACTACTAGTACTTCTTGATTGATTAGTATAAATTTCTATATATTCGATTCTAGTATCATTATAAGTGTTTATATAAACACCATTACTATTTATACTTAAATAGTTAGTAGTTACAGTATTTCCATTAATACCAGTAAGTGTAAAAGGTTTATTTTGGCTACTTCCCCAAACACTAGACATATTTCTATCAAATATTATTACATTAGTATCTCTTGTAACTAAATAATATAAACTTCTTGTTCCATCAGTTATATTAGGATTACCATTACTGTCATAGTATCCTTGTAACTCGTAATAATCACATCCATTCCAACCAGAACAAGTTCCACTTTCGATATATGCCCCATTAGATGAATAAACATTACTATAATCTTCATTATTATCAAAATGAACTAATTTATAATATCCTGCTATATTTGAGTTAGCAGGAACTCCAGGATCTTCATTATATCCAATTATCTGTGCATTATGATATTGCATTCCATAATACTGTGAATATTCATAATAATCTTCATCTGGATCATACTCACTATCAGCAACTGTATAATACTGACAATAATATCTGCAAGGTTGCCCACTCATATCATTTAAATCATCATCAAGTGCCCCATCAGGATATCTTCCATTATATCCAGTATTATAATAATGAACTATATAATAACCAGACATATCTTCGTATATAGCATCTCTTGAACCTAAAAGTACAAACCCATCATCATCAAGTTCATTAAAAGCAGTTGCCCACCTACTATTGCTATCAGATAATTTTACAGTCTTTGCATCAATCCATTTAGCATTAAATGTTATTTCTATAGGTTTTGGTTTATTAGATTCATAAGAAACTGGTATTTTAGCATATCTAACATAATAAACTTTATCTAGATAAATAGTACTACCTTGATAATTAGTTATCCATCCATTAAATCCATAATTATTAGGTCTTTTAGCAAAAGGATTATCAATTAATTCTAATAATACATAGTCATCATTCTTATTTGATGCTGTTCCATTATCATTAATAGGTAAAACTTTATAATAAATATAAGTATCTTGGTTTTCAGTAGTACTAACATATCCAATTTCATTTGTAACTAAATCTTTACCACTATAAGTTATAGTAAGTTCAGCAAAATCATCTCTTGCATAAAGATTTTTTGAAATAGTAGTAGGTAAATTTTCGTTAGCTGAATAAGTATAGTTTTCTGTCATATATGTGTAATAATCAGCTTCAGCATCATTTACATAAACGATATTATCAACTACTCCACTTTTTTGTCTTGAAACACTAGTTACAAATTCACTATAAGTTTTGAAATAAGTAGAAATTCCAAAAACAAAAAGAAGAAAAGAAAAAACAGCAAAAACGATTCTTTTTGTTTTTATTTTTTTGATTCTTTTCTTCTTCATATGTCTCACCCTTTCTATGATGGATTAACAGTTAATTGTAAATCAAATGATATATCATCATATGATGCATCATTTTCACAGTCTACGTCTTGTCCTTCAATCCACATATATATTCTAATTTTTGATATTCCACCTTTTAGTACAAAAACAGGAATATTATCAGTAAAATCACTTCTTGTGTAATAATCAACATTTACTGTTTTAAAATACTGTGGATATAAACTTTGTTTAGCATTTTTAAGTCTAATATTACTTGCACTACTAATTTCATTAATTACTCCATCATACACAATTCTATTTCCATTAGTAGTTGTTGTTGTAACTCCATACACGTTTAGTGCATTGTTAACACCAGAATTTGTATGCAAGTCATAATTAGGTTCCCATATATAAGTTGAAGCAGTGCTTCCACTTCTTAAACTTTGAATTGCTGCTACACTACTTCCAGATGGAAGAGTTCCTTCATCTACAAACGCAATTCTAGCAGCATTTGCAATTCCTTTTCCATTTTCTAAATCTGTATAAGTTACTTTTGAATTATTTGTCATATAAACTTGTGTATCATTAGTAACTTTGAAGAATAAATCAAATACGATAAATTTTCCTTCACTATCTTCTCCGTTACCTTCTTTTTCAATAGTTCTAGTACTTGTTAATATATATTCACCATCATCATCATTAGATGTTCTTCCATAATACATTTTTAAAAAACCATTATTTGTATCTATCTCTTTACCAGTTGAAACAGGTTCCAAAACAAAAGGCATTTGATTAACACTAGTTCTATAAGATGAATCATGCACAGTTGTAATATCATCAGGAGTAATTATTGCTTTCCAATTCTGTCCATCAGCAGATATTTCAATTCCTCCAGCTGCAGCTACATGAACATTAATTGTATTAACTGTTACTACTCTATTAGAAGTAAACCAAGCATAAGTAGAACTAGAAAACATAAGTGCAGTAAGTAATAAAAGTATTAATAAATAATATAGTTTTGCATTTCTTTTTTTACTCATTTTCTTTCTCCTTATCTTTTTCTTTATCTTCTTTGTCTTTATCTTTATCTTTGTCTTTATCTACATCTTTATCTTTATTAGGATCATAATGTTCTTCTCTTATATTCATATGCATTTTTATTTCTCCACCAATTATTGCATTAACGCAATCAGGATCATCTCCTTCAAGCCATACAACAACTGTAATTCTATCTCTGTCACCAGGAGTGAACATTTTTCTCTCTTCCAAAACAGCAATATTTTCTTTAGTTTTAACTGTTCCTTCATAAAAAGGAGTAGTATCTTCTTCTGCTTCTTTTGTAAGTTCATTTTTCTTAGCATACACAGTTGGTTTACCATCAACAAAAATCATTATTCTTATCGCTTCATCTACTCTTTTTATAACGTCATCAATAACAACTTCATACCAGTAATTAACTATATCTTTTCCTTTATTTTCAATATAAAAAGTATATGCTATATAATCTTGTCCATTATGAGATCCATCTTTTTCTGTGTCAATATCTTTTGGAAGCCATTTAATAGAAATATTGTCCATAAAAGGCATCTCTTCAGCATATAATCTTCTTTTTTCATCTTTATCTTCAGAATTTTCATATAATACTAAACTTGATTCAAGTTCTGAGTTAGGATCAAGTGTAATCGTAAATTTTCCACCTCTATAAATAAGAGATAAAATAATAAAGGCAAATGTTAAAAAGATAAAAACTAATAAACTAATAATCTTTGTGTATTTAACTAATTTTTTTCGTCTATTTATCTTTTTTGCCGTAACTAATACTTCAGCCATAGAATACTTCCTACTTTCTTTATACTATATATGTAAAATTTTACCATAAAAAATGACATTTTTCAACAAAATGACACCATTTTTCACATATTAATGTTATACTAATTTTATAAGAGGAGGTAGATACCATTAATAAGAAATATTTAATGCTTGTTTTAACTTTATTTTCTTTATACGTAACAATGTGTATGGTTAACGAAACATATGCTAAATATGTATCAAGCGCTACCTCTACTTCAGAAACATCAATTGCAAGATGGAAAATACTTGTAAATAATGATGATATTACTTTAGGATCAACTTCAACTTCATTAATAACTCCTATATTTCCAGGAACTAATGATATAGGAGCAAATGTTCTAGCACCTAATGCTGAAGGATATTTTGATATAGTTTTAGATGGAAGTAACGCTGATGTATCGTTTAGATATACAATAACCATTTCAGTAAATGAGAATAGTCCAGTAACAGAACTTGTTCCAACAAAATTTGTAGCAGATAATGTTGAGCAAAGCTTCAACGGAAGTAATTCTATAATAGGAACAGTAAGATATAATGAAGCACAAAAAGTTAAGAATTTAAGAATATATGTAAAATGGGACGATTCATTAAATGTTATGACAAATCAAGAAGATACAGGTACAACAGTAGGAAATCAAAAAGGAATGTTAGATGTTACAATAAGTGCAGTACAAATATAAAAAGACTTTGCAAAAAATGCAAGGTCTTTTAAATTTATAATAATTAAAACTATTAAGGATTTAATAAATTAAGAAAAATTATTTTTGTTTTTACTTTCTATTGTTTATTCACCATTTGTTTACATTCAGAATTACCATTTTGATCTACACTACAATTCCATCTATTATCTTTTTCTTCAACTTCTACATATCCAATATTATTTACATTTGTCAAAAACTTTTCATTAGAACACCTATAATATGATCCATTTTCATCAGTACCTTCACTACAATTACTTGCCCCAAAAGCACTATTCAAAATTGATTTATTGGTAGAATAACTATCTCCACCATCTCCACCTATTAAATAATACTCATTATCATTTAATTTAAATCCTACTTCATATACTAGTTTTTTGGCTCAACAAGTTTTAGTGGGGTGAAAAATTACGCGTTCGCCCATATGGGAAAAGGAGAAAATGAATATTTTTTTAATATTCAAAAATTTTTCTCCTTTTTTTCATCTTTTTCATCGATTTTTAAAAAATTTCCACCATT
>JAFUTR010000033.1 GCA_017477845.1 Bacilli bacterium | reverse complement strand
TTTGTAATTTGATATAGTTGTCATTTATATTTCCTCCTTCATGTGGACAATATATCAGAGCATATTATAACACGTGATGTTTGAAAGATTAAGTGGAACATTAATAAATTTAGTGTCCAACTTAACTTTTCAATTAACATAATTCTTTTTAGATAACAAATTACTTTGAATTATAATAAAGCTATGATATAATAGTAAGTCATAGGAGATAAGGTATGGAAAAGATGAATATATTATATGACCATTATAAAGATACCATTCTATTACAAAAGCATGATGAAAAAGTAAGAAATAGACTTTTTGTGGCTATTTGTATTTGTGTGCTATTATTGATGTTAATGATTGTATACCCAAACAATATTTATCAAAATATGCAGGAATTATTATCCGATAAGTTTGGAGTAAATATAAAATTAGAATTAAAAATATTAGAAGCATTTAATTGGTTCATAATATCATATCTTACAATAAGATATTACCAACTAAATGCAAATATAGAAAAAAATTACAAATATATTCATAATCTTGAAAAAGAATTAGAAAATAAATTTAAGTTATCTATTAATAGGGAAGGAGCTAATTATTTAGGACAATATCCAATGTTTTTGACATTATCTTATGTTTTTTATAAGTATGTTTTTCCTATTTCATTTACTATTTGTATTATTGTTAAAAATATATTCAACTTTAATAATAAATTGAGTTTACCTTTTCTAATAATTTCCATTTTATCAACATTTTGTCTAACTATAATAAATATCTCATATGTAGTTTTTAATTATAAAATAAGGAAAGGAGGTAAATAAATGGCAAGACCAAAAATATGTATCAGTTTTGATTATGAAAACGATAAGAATTTGAGGAATGCTATTAGGTTGTGGAACTATAATGATAACATAGATTTTGATGTTATTGATAAGACCCCAAACGAAATAGATTCTTACAGTATAAGTAGAATAAAAGCTGGTTTAACATCAAAAATTAGTGAATCAAATATATTACTTGTAATTAGTGGCGAATATATTAATTCACCACATAGAGATAGATATGAAATAGGTTGTATAAATTGGCAAAACTGGGAGTGTAAAAAAGCTGTTGAATTAGGTAAGAAAATTATACTTGTTAAGCTTCATAGTGATAGTAAAATTCCAACAGAATTACTTGGTATTAAACGAGAAGATATAATAGGTTTAGAATTAGAAAAAGTTAAAAATGCAATATCTAATTTAATGGTACACTAATTAGATTAATTTAGTTTAGAAAATGATGATTTATTATTAAGCCATCATTTTTATATTGTTAATAATTATAAATTCAAAATGATAATATAGTACAATAATAATTGAGGTGAAATAGTTATGCATATTGATTTAAAAAAAATAATTTTCGATGATTCTTTTATTTCAAATGATAAAACAATAAAGGAAGAATGTCCTATTGTTGATGGGGAAATTTTTGTTAAAGGTGCTTGTGATATTTTTGCCTATGCTTTAAGAAGTAGATTTGATAATTACATTTTATTTAAAGCAAGTAACAAGGATGGACCTGGTGTTCATTATTATTGTACTAAAAATTGTGTTTTTATAGATGCTCATGGTGTATTTGATACACTTGATGAACTACTATCAAAAGTCAATAGCTTTAATTTTAAAAATTTTGAAATAGAAAAAATTAATGATTATATTCCAGACTTTTCTTTTGAATGGACACAGACTTTATTGAACTTTGCAAATGAAATAATTACATATTATGATTATTTATATTATGTTGAATAAGAGATTAATAAGATTGAATTTATATCTTATTTTTTTGGAGGTGTAAAAAATGAAAATTAAAGGTTTATTGGTAGAACCTTATAAACTACCAAAAGAAATAGAAATAGAAAATACACTTGATAATTTACAATCATTAGTTGATGGATATATAGAATGTGTATATCTTCAAAATGATAATGATATAGTATTAATTTGTAATGATGAAGGTAAAATAAATAACATGCCTTTAAATAGAGATATAGGATACGACATAATTGCCGGTCCTTTTTTAATTGTAGGAAATGATTATGAAAATGCTGATTTCAAATCATTAACAGAAGAACAAATATTAAAATACAAAATTAGATTTGACAAAAATAGTATTAAACAAACAGAAAATAAAATTATGTCAATATTATTAAATAGTAAAAAAAGAGAGATAGAAAGGTAGTGATAAATATGGAAAACAATATTACAAAATTTATATTAAATAATGAAGAAATGGATACTGTTATAAAAGAAAGTTATAAAACAATATCTCTTCATAAAGAAAAGATTGATGATAGATTTATTATTATTTATGGAAAAAATTATTCAGATAATCTTGAACAGGAAAAATATGATGTTGTAGGGATTTTAGATATAGAAGAAAAATGTCTATATAATCCTACATATATATTTGATGATATGATTCCAAAAGACTCAATACTAAAAACAAATAATTATTCAAATCTTGAAACTGAAATATATTCAAAGATAAATGATGAAGTTAAAAAAGTTGTTCTTGAAAATCCAATTGAGTATATGAAATATGGTAAAGAGAAATTCTCTTATCAAACAAATAAAGATAGAGAAAACATTTTAAGGAAAGCATGTAGATTATTTATTAAATATGATAATCCAAATGTCGATTTAGATATGTCAATTAATAAGTGGGAATTATTTCAAATAATTAATTACAATAAAGGACAGTCATTAATGAAATATTTGTATTCACCAGATAAATATATAAATAATTCAACTTTAAAGTATATTGATTCAAAGAAAGAAGACATTGGACTTGCTTTAATAAATATGAGAGAAGAAAAAAGAGTCTTAGAAGATATTATAAAAAATAAAGATGGAAAATATGAAAGTATAAATATTAATAAAAGGATATTAGATTCAGTAAAAAATGTTTATGCTTCAAGAATTACAGTAACAATTGAATATGGTGGTAAAGAGCTATCTTTTAAAACAGATTACATGAAAATGAAAGAATCATTATTAAATTGTGATAGTGGAACATGCGATAGTGGTAATAGTTATCGAGTTGTATCAGATTTTATTAAAGAAAATAGTAATAATGAAAAATATGATAGATACCTAAATGATTTTGAATTTTCACATATTAAAAAAATAACATATGGAAAAGAAACTCTATATGAAAAAAATGATTCAAAGAAAAAACAAAAAAATAAAGAAATGGAGAGATAATTAACTATGAGAAAACAATATGATGATTTTACACAATTAAAACTTAAAGATATGAGTAAAAGTATAAGCGATATGACTTATAAATATATAAATCCAGAAACAGATAAGCCAACAGTAGTTCCTGCTAATCATTATGAAAAAATATTAGATCAAGTTACAGAAAAGTATATGAGTGAAATAACTTCAAGACAATTTCTAACTATTATGTATAATCAACTATCGAGTTTAAAGAAGGAGGATGAAAAGTATTTTCAAGAAGCACTGCTATGTATTGATTTAGGACTAAATCCAAAAGATTTAAGACTTGATGAACAAATAGCACTTGATTATACATCACACTTCGTTGATGAAAAGAAAGGTTTTGAAAAAAAGAATTTTCATTTTTTAGATACAGATATAGTTGATACTTATAAAAATGCAAAAAGTGATTCAAGCTTACAAGCAGATTTTATTAGAGAGTCAAATAATATTGAAAATAGAGAAAATGATATGTTTAGAGATAAAGATTATGAAAGAAGTGAAAGATAATGGAAGTTAAAATAAATAAAGAAATAAGAGATTACACAGAAAAAGTATATTTTGGACTGTCTTTAAGGCAATTCATTTTTTCACTTCTTGCTTGTGTAGTAGCGGTTATTGTTTACTTTCTATTAAAACCATATTTTGGTATTGAAATATTATCATGGATATGTATATTATGTGCATTTCCTTTTGCAGCTTTAGGCTTTATAAAGTTTAATAAAATGAATGCTGAAGAATTTACTACATGTTTTATAAAATCAAAAATACTAACCCCAATACATTTAACATTTAAACCTAAAAATATGTATCAAGAACTAATGAAAGAAGGGGATGAAAAGAAAAATGATAAACATAAAAAAAATATTAAAAAAAGATAAAGAAAAATTTGTTATTCCAAAAAGTGTTCAAGATTGTATTCCTATTAAAGCAATATATGAAGATGGAATATTTCTTCTTTCAAATAATAAATATAGTAAATGTTTTAGATTTACAGATATAAATTATGCAGTTGCATCTGATGATGATAAAACAAAATTATTTTTAAAATATTCTGAACTTTTAAATTCATTTGATACAGGAGCAACTACAAAAATAACAATACTTAATAGAAAATTAAATAAAATAGATTTTGAAAAGAATGTAATGATTCCAAAAGTTGGAGATATTTTAGATGAATATCGTGATGAATATAATAAAATGTTAATGAGTAAATCTATTGGTAATAATTCTATAATTCAGGAAAAATATTTAACAGTAACAGTTATAAAAAAGAATATAGAAGAAGCAAGGACATATTTTAGAAGGATAAGTATTGATTTAAATACGAAATTTAATCAAATAGGTTCTAAATGTATTGAATTAAATACAGAAGATAGAATGAGACTTATTCATGATTTTTATAGAATTGGTGAAGAAAATATTTTTACTTGGGATAGTCGAGATTTATTAAGAAAAGGACATAGTTTTAAAGATTATATTTGTCCTGATACTTTTAGTTTTAAAGATGACTATTTTGAAATGGGAGATAAATTTGGAAGAGTTTTTTTCTTGAAAGATTATGCTAACTTTATAAGAGATGATATGGTTTCAGAACTAACAGACTTAAATAGAAATTTAATATTATCAATTGATGTGTTACCAATTCCAAAAGATGTAGCAATTAGACTTGGAGAAAAAGTTAGATTAGGAGTTGAAACAAATATAACTAACTGGCAAAGAAGACAAAATAACAATAATAATTTTAGTGCAATAATTCCTTATGATATGGGGCAAGAGAGAGAAGACTCGATTGACTTCTTAAATGACATGACAGCAAGAGATCAAAGAATGTTTTTATCAGTATTAACAATAGTAATAATTTCTGACTCAAAAGAAAAATTAGATGAAGACACAGAAAGCTTATTAACAGTATCAAGAAAATATTTATGTCAGTTAGCAAAAATGAAATATCAACAACTTTTAGGACTAAATATATCTTTACCAATAGGAAACTTAATAATTGACCAAAATAGATCTTTAACTACAGAATCAATTGCAGTATTTATGCCATTTAGAGTACAAGAAATTCAAGAAGAAAATGGGATATATTATGGACAAAATGTTATATCAAAAAATATGATAATAGCAGATAGAAGAAAACTATTAAATGGAAATTCATTTATATTAGGTGTATCTGGAAGTGGTAAATCATTTACTGCAAAAAATGAGATTGTATCAATAGCATTAAGAGACAAAGATGCCGACATAATTATAATTGATCCAGAAAGAGGTGCGACAAGTTGCATATTGAAAAGATATGCCCATTAAATAGGTTGACAACTATTTAGTAGAACTAAAATTGTGAATAGTCGAATGAGAGAGTAACGTCTCGAAAGGCTATCCTTAAGACTTCGAAATGCACTAAATTATGTAAGTAATGAAGTGTATTAAGCTCGATAAAGTCGGCAGAAAATTACCCTAATAATTGTAGAAATATAATTAAGGAAAGTGTCCTAGAGGTAGGATATGTAGTCTATATGCCGGAGGTCTAAAAATTACCTATGACTAGAATGTATAAAGAAATTTCACGAATAAAATTAATACTGACAAAATTCCGAATGTACGGGTCTAAACGGGGAATATATCGAAAGGTATATAACACATAATTGTGTTGTTATTGTGGGTTAGTAAAAGTCTCGTTTATGAAAGCCCATATAGTGTTATAGGCACTAGTAAGATAACAGGCTCATAGGAATGGTCTAAGGGTAAATATGTATAGATAACAATTTTGGTACTTGGGAAACTAATAACGCAGAGAACTTACATTCAAAGAAGCGGTTCTAAGGAAAGTATTAATGATATTAGTTAATATATAACTTAGATTTATGTTAGTGAAAGTAGTGGCAATATACCGAAGAAACTTTGATAATAAAAAGTTGAGGGACAGCCACAAGTCATTGAAGATTAGTTTATTACTTTGTTTAATTGTGGATTCGAGTAAGACCAAAAGATATAGTTCACTTTTCAAGAATAGAAAGGTGGGATATAGACCACAAATGAAAGTAAACAAACTACGACATAATGAATATTATGATATGCAAGAAGAATTTGACAACTTATATTCATTAAGTCAAAAAGGTAATAATTTTTATAAGTTAATGGAAATTATCACATCAGAACAAAATATAAGACTTGCATATAGAAATATTAAAACAAACAAAGGAAGTAAAACGCCAGGAACTGACAACCTTACTATAGATGATATAAATAATATTTCTATTAACAAAATGATTAAAATTATAAGAAGAAAATTTGAAAACTATAAACCTAAATCAGTAAGAAGAGTTTTCATTCCTAAACCAAATGGAGATAAAAGACCTTTGGGAATTCCAACTATATGGGACAGAATTATTCAACAATGTATATTGCAAGTGTTAGAGCCAATATGTGAAGCAAAATTTCATAAACATAATTATGGCTTTAGACCAAACAGAAATTGTCATCACGCAGTCAGCAGAGTTGTTAGTTTAATAAATATAGGTGAATACAATTACTGTGTAGATATAGATATAAAAGGTTTCTTTGATAATGTTAATCATAGCAAACTTATAAAACAAATGTGGTCTCTAGGAATTAGAGACAAAAGACTTATTTGTATTATTAAAAAGATACTAAAATCTGAAATTGAAGGAGAAGGAGTTCCAACAAAAGGAACACCACAGGGAGGTATAATATCTCCATTGCTTGCCAATATAGTGTTAAATGAATTAGATTGGTGGGTATCTAATCAATGGGAAACATATACTCCACACAAAGGAAATACTAAAGGTTTTAGCCAATATGCTAGAAAATACACAAATCTAAAAGCAGGTTATATTGTGAGATATGCAGATGATTTTAAAATTATGTGTAAATCATACGGACACGCTCAAAGATATTTCTATGCAGTCAAAGATTTTATTGAAACAAGATTAAAATTACAAATTAGTGAAGAAAAATCTGGAATTGTCAATCTTAAAAAAAATTCAACCAATTATCTTGGCTTTAAGATAAAAGTAGTAGATAAAAATGGTACAAAATTTGGAAAAGTTGCAAAAACAGAAATTTGCACTAAGTCAATAAAGAAAATTAGAATAAATCTAAAAGATAAAATCAAAAATATACAAATAAATCAAAATAAAGATACAATTCTTAATTACAATATATCAGTAATAGGAATACAGAATTATTATAAAATAGCAACAAATGTTTATAATAATTTAGATGATGTGAACTATATCCTAGAAAAATCGATTAAAAATAGGTTGAAAAACAACTCAACAATTAAGAGATTTAGAGAAATTGATAAAAGTTATAAAAGATTTATGAAAGGTATTAAAGATTACAGAAAAATAAATGTAATACTTGATATACCATTAATACCACTTTGTGCAGTAAAACATTATTCACCAATGAACTTTAACCAAAATATTTGTAATTATACAAAAAATGGTAGATTGTTGGTGCATGACAATTTACAAGCAATTCCAAAAATTATACTATTACAAATAATGAATACAAAGTTCTACAATAGAAGTATTGAATATCACGATAATAGAATATCAAGATATATTGCACAATATGGAAAATGTTATATTACCAAAAAAGTATTAAACATAGATGATATTCATTGTCATCATATTATTCCTCTGTCAAGAGGTGGTAATGATAAATATTACAATTTAGTAATAATTGATAAAGAAATACATAAGTTAATACATTTAAGTAATATAGAAAAAGTAAGTTCAATTATAAATTCATTAAATCTTAATAAAGAACAAATCGAAAAACTAAATAACTTAAGAAAAAAAGTTGGAAATAAACCTATAACAATTTAACTTATAATAACTAATTGGAAATGATGGAACGCCGTATGAGGTGAAAGTCTCACGTACGGTGTGGAACGGGGGAAAAGTTGGAGATAATATCAAAAACTTACCTATCGTTATAATATTATAAGTTAGTAGAAAATCTAGGTGGACAAGTAGTAAGACTTGCAGCAACAAGTGATAACCATATTAATCCAATGGATATAAATGCAGATTATAGTGATGAAGGAAATCCAGTTATATTAAAGTCAGAGTTTATCTTATCATTATGTGAAAACTTAATAGGAGTAAATGGTTTAGGAGCAAAAGAAAAATCTATAATAGATAGATGTACATCAAAAGTATATAGAGCATATCAGCAAGGAAATTATATGGGAGTTGCACCAACTCTACATGATTTTAAAGAAGAACTTGCAAAGCAACCAGAAAAAGAAGCAAATGATATAGCAGTTGCCATGGAATTATATACTGATGGAACACTAAATACATTTTCTAAAAATACTAATGTTGATATAAATAATCGAATAGTTTGTTATGATATTCTAGAACTTGATAAAGATTTAAAAACTTTTGGTATGTTAGTTGTACTTGATGCCATATTAAATAGAATTACTGTTAATAGACAAAAAGGGAAAAACACTTATATTTTTATTGATGAAATATATTTATTGTTTCAACATGAATATTCAGCAAACTTCTTATTCACATTGTGGAAAAGAGTAAGAAAATATGGAGCATTCTGTACTGGAATTACTCAAAATGTTGATGATTTATTACAAAGTCATACAGCAAGAACAATGTTAGCAAATTCAGAATTTTTAGTTATGTTAAACCAAGCAGGAACAGATTCAAAAGAATTATCCAAGTTATTATCAATATCAGATACTCAAATGGGATATATTACAAATGTTGAAGTCGGAGAGGGATTATTAAAAATAGGAAGCTCATTAATACCATTTAAAAATGAATTTCCAAAAGATACTAAATTATATAAATTGATGAGTACAAAGCTTAATGAAAAATAGACAAATATGTTATATAATGTTGTTTGAGTTGAAAAACTCGAATGGAGAGGTTTTATTAATTCGATTAATAAAACAATTAAAGAGCTATTAGTAGAAATATTAATAGTTCTTTTTTTATTTATGGAGGTGACATTTTGAAAGATATAAAAACAAAAGAAATAAAAAAGAAAGATATAAAAGTATTCGATAGAGCAACAGCATGGAAAGAAAGAATAAAAGATCCAGCTATTTATTTAAACGAAAAAGTAAAAGATAATACTACTGGAGACACTAACGCAGTTGATTATGCTAGTGATAAACTAAAATATGAATCAAATAGGGCAAAAGATGAGGCGTTATATTTAAGTAAAAAAGGTGTTAATAAAACCAAAAATGTAATACAAGATAATAAGAATAAAAAAGTTATTAAAGAGAAAATAGATGGTATTAAAACAAAAGATAAAATAAACAAAGTAGAAAATGTAGTTGCTAATGAAAATAAAAAAGTAAGTAAGAAAATAACTGAACAAGGGAAAAAGTTGGCTATAAGTGTTAAAAATAAATCAAAAGATGTAGGTAAAAAATTATTTAAATCAAGTAGGAGTGCAATTAATGGAATGATAGCTAGTTTAAAATCTTTAGTGAATATTTTGCTAGCAGGTGGCTCTGTATTAATGATTCCAATAATAGTTATTTGTTTAATAGGATTATTAATAACATCTATTTTTGGAATATTCTTTTCATCTGACTCTAGTAATCCAATTAGAATGAGTGATTGTATTATTGAATTAAATAATGAAATGGATAATGAAATAAATTCATTAAAAAGAAAAATATTACATGATGAAGTAATAGTTGAATCTAATAGAGCACCTTGGAAAGATATTTTATCTGTTTATGCTGCTAGAGTTTCTAATGGAAATGAAGAAGAAGTTATGACAATGAACAAAGAAAAGAAAAAAATACTAAGAGAAGTATTTTGGGACATGAATAAAATTACTACTGATTTAAAGATAGAAAAGTATACCAAAAAAACAATTGATTCAAGAGACGATTTTGAATTAACTGAAGGTGGAATATCTCAAAGACCTACATCAGCTATGGAAAAATATCAAGTGGATATAGAAACAGAATCAACAACAAAAGTATTACATATTTTTATAGATAGAGTGAATCCAAACAGTTTACTAGATAAGTATAATTTTACTGAAGAACAAAGAAAACAATATGAAGAATTGATGAAAGATGAACATAATTCTCTTTGGAGTGCAGTTATATATGGTACATATGGCTCTAGTGGAGAAATAACGGAATGGAAGAAAAGAGGAAAAGAATGGTCTAATATAAGACTTGGAACATCTTCTAAACAAATAAGTAATGCTGGATGTTTAGTAACTTCAATTGCAATTCTTATAAAGAAAAGTGAAGTACCAACAAAAGATATTCAGCCTTTTAATCCTGGTACATTTGTTATTGCACTTAATAATGTGTATGGATTTGATGGAGCAAATTTACAATATGGTGCAATTTCAAAAGTAGTACCTAATTTTGTTTATCAAGGAAGAGTTTATTTAAATGGTATGACTAAGCAGCAAAAATATGCTGAAATAAAAAAATTTTATGAGAATGGATATTACCTTGCAGTAGAAGTATTAGGAGCAACAAAAACATCACAACATTGGGTAGCGGTAGATAGAGTAGAAAATAATAAAGTATATATGTTAGATCCAGATACTTATGAAGTTGATATGTGGAAACAGTATAATTTTAACAAAACAACACAGTTTGTTTACTTTAAAATAAAAGAATAATTTACATATAGTATATAAAGTATCTTTTTTAGATACGTAACTCTCTTTTTCAGCTACATATTTTTTAAGAGAATTATGGTATAATTCAATTATTAGTTTAATAAGGAGCTGTTGTGTATGAATAATAAAAAAATTGGTCAATTCATTTGTGAACTCAGAAAAGAGAAAAAATGGACACAAGAAGATTTAGCTGAGAAATTATTGGTTGATAGGACTATGGTATCGAAATGGGAACGTGGTATATACATACCAAATACAGAAATATTATTAGAAATGCAAAAATTATTTAATGTAACAATAAATGAAATTATCTATGGTGAAAGAAAAAATAATGATAACAATAATAATGTTGATTCGATACCTATTAAAATAATTAAAGACGAAAAGAAACGATTTAAAAAACTAATAATTGTTAGTTCACTTATAGTTATATGTTTAATTTTTTCTTTCTTTATATATTATTTTATAAATAATTATAATTCTATACATGTATATAAAGTGTATGGTGAAAATGGTAATTTTTATGTGTCAAATGGTATATTATTATTTTCAAAAGAAAAAAGTTATATTAGGGTTGGAGATATTGAAAATAACAGTAGTAATAATATAAATAGTGTTAGGTTGTTTTTTATAAGAGATAATGAAGAAAAAGATATATTTATAGGAAATGATTCTGATACAAAACTATTATTTATCAATAACTTTAATTATAATGAATTATTTAATTATAGTGATCTTGATTATATTATAAAAAACTTGAAACTAGAGTTAAAACTAGACAATGAGGAAAATGTTATAATTGATTTGATTTTATCTAAAGATTATTCTAACAATAAAATAATTGAAGATTTAAAACAACCTATTTCAGATAATGATAAAGTATCTAATATAAATAAAGTACCTAAATATGTAACTACAAACTTTTATTATGACGAAGAAAAGGATTCATATGAAAGAGAAAATAATAATATACTGGAAGAGTATTTCGCCAATACAAATATATATATTATTACAATTAAAAAATCAAATTATGAAGAAAAAATTTTTTATGACTTAAATGACAATACATTAGAATATAATAAATTTGAGAATTCAACAATTGTTGATAATTACATATATAGCATAAATTTAAATTCTTGTAAAAATGGTAATTGCAATGTAGATTTCGTTACAGAAATAAAAGAAAAATATTTAAACTATATTAATGATTAAAAGAGCAAATATTTCACATTCTTTAGAATATTGCAATGTGAAATACTTGCCCTTTATTTTTTTTTACATCAAGGATTAGAATTAAATTTGAAAGGAGGAATAATATGAAAAAAAAATTTTTGTTATTTGTATTTCTTATTTTAATTATATCGATTTCTAGCAAGGTATATGCAACTGTTAATAAAACATTCATAAATAGTAATGGTGTTGAACTAACTGATAAAGAATATAAATTCATTAATGATTTTTATGGAGAAAATTATTTTATGAATATGACACAAGAAGATTATGAGTGGATTGCTGATTTAGATATAAATAATAGGCAAGTAGAAATAAATGCATATCATGATGTATCTAATTTATCATTAAATAACATATTAACAAAAGGACCATCTTATGAAACCAATAGTAAGAAGATAAGTATTGCAAGATCATGTGATACAACCAAATGTACTGTTATAACTAATCTGACTTGGTTAACAAATCCTACTATTAGAAGTTATGATGTCATAGGTGCAAGATTTAATGGTACAAGTTTATATACTAATAATATTACTACTAAAGTATCATCAAGTAGTGGAACTACTTACTTTTCAAACAATAGATATTTATCAAATGGTTTTGGTACCTCTGTAAAACTTCCAACTGGTGCAACTAATATCATAGTTAATCAAAAGTTTTATACTAATATTGGTGGAAATATATATGCAAGTTATCAACATGCGACATCCAATATTTCACTACCAGATAGTTATTATTATACTATTAGTCCTGGAGGATTAGGTGGAGTATTTAACTTTTATGGAAATGCTTCAGGTATATATGATGGTATGGGTGGTGTTAATATTTAAAATAAGTTAACAACATTAATTATAAAATGCGTACGGTTTATAATTGTATGTTTGTTATAGATAAAAGAAAGGAGAAAATATGATAAAAAAAATAATGCTATCAATATTTGCATTATCAATAATGATAGTTGGTGTGGCAGGTGTTTCAGCACTTACATATTCAGCAAACTTAAAAGGACCTGAAGTATATTCCGGTGCAACAGTGCAATCTGGCACTACATCTATAACTACTCCTACATATACATCTGTTAGAGGTGATAGAACATATTTTTATATAACAACATTTGGTTGGTTAAGAAGTACTGTTTGTGTTCCTAATAATAGTCGTAAAGTGTATATTAGAATGTATGAAGATGATGTCTATCCAAATGCTGATGATTTAGTAAAAACATATAGATTTGGATTTGATGGATTACAAATGAAAAATGCAGTAGAAAGCATAACTACTAATACAAGTGGAAATATTGATTCTGCTGGTGATCCAACTGCTGAATTATATATTAAGGTCTCATTAGATGCTGTAAGCGGTGATACAAGTGCAACTAATGGAGAATTGTTCTATTATCAATTTGCAGTAGATTAATATGTAAAAAATCTATTAATTTAGCTTTTTTATGTTATTATTTAGAAAGAAAGGAGTAAGTATGAATATAAAATTGCAAGCTAGGGTGATTTTTGGCATTATCATTATTATATTTGTTATTTCGGGCATTTTTCTTTTTATTGATTCAAAATCAAGTGATAGTTATTATAATAAAAAGATGAAAGAATCCGAAAATGCCGCTAAAAATTATGCTACTAAAATGTATGCAGAAGAAATCTCAACTGAAATATCAGGAGAAGATGGATGGTTTTATTATTTTTTGATTACGACAATTGAACAAAAACAAGATATAACATCAAACTTTTTTAATGGCTGTAATTTAAAGTATGAAAAATTAGATAATTACAAATTGAGAGTATATAAAGATGATACTTATACAGAAGTTGTTCGTGAAATAGATGGATTTCCAACTTTATCAATTTCAAAAAAAGAATCAAATGGCATAAGAGCAAATGATGAAATTACTAAAATAGAAAATTGGTTTGATGAAAAACAATTCAATAAAAAAATTGATTTTGAAGATATGAAGGATATAGATGTGTATAATTTTGACAAAAATACTATTATAAATCTTTACAATAATGCTGTATCAAAAAAATTTACAAAAAAAGTTGGGCCATATCTTATGGATCCTTGCTCTATAAAAAAAGATGAATTAAAAGATGGATATTTTTGGAATGTTGGCATTCTTGCTTTCCGTGGGAATATTATAGCATTAAGAATAGATATAGTATATTCTGACAACACTTTTTTGTCTGATTTAATACATAACAATAAGGCTAATCAAGAGCAAATAAAATTGTATAATCAAGTAAAAGAAATAGAAAAATATATTATTAAAAATCAAAAAATTGATATATTAGAAGAGTTCCCTGATTATAAAAATGAAAAAATAATGCGTTTATATAAAATAATTAGTACTTTTGATGATGGTTATGATGAACAGTGATAGAAAAAAAGTAATTATTAGATGTAGAAATGTTTGTAAATCATTTGATAATAAAAGAATAATTGATAACTTTTCCTATGATTTTGAGGAAAACAAAGCCTATTTTATTTCTGGTGTTAGTGGTAGTGGAAAAACAACTTTACTGAATATTATAAGTGGTGCTATAAACTTTGAAAATGGAATAATTTATTTTTTTAATTATACTTTTAATAATCAAGTTTCAG
Organism: Bacilli bacterium; assembly: GCA_017477845.1. Classification (GTDB taxonomy): domain Bacteria; phylum Bacillota_I; class Bacilli_A; order RF39; family UBA660; genus RUG13868. The sequence goes on along the minus strand of JAFUTR010000033.1, from coordinate 25,717 downwards.
AAAAAATAAGTAGAGAGTCAATTGCTTATATTACTCAAAATTTGTATTTTGTTGATTACTTGACAATAGAAGATAATCTTAAATTATGTTTGACTGATAAAAATGATTATAAAAAAATTTACGAATATTTAAATGAATTTCAACTAACTGAAGTTTTGCATAAATACCCCTATCAATTGTCTGGTGGTGAAAAACAACGTGTATCAATAATCCAAGCATTATTAAAAAATCAAAAAGTCATACTTTTAGACGAACCTACTGCTTCGTTAGATAAAAGAAATAAACAAATATTATTTAGCATTATTAAGAAAATAAAAAAGGATCATTTAATTATTTGTGCTTCACATGATGATAGCTTAATTGAATCTATTGATGAAGTAATTAATATAGAGAAAATATCAGCATTAATTGAAAAGAAAAAAAATAACAAATATGAAAATGATTATAAATTGAATTTTGAAAATAGTAAAATAAATGAACATAATAAAAAGAATAATTTATTTTTGTTTATGATAAAAAAAATCTTTTATAAAAAACGTGAAAAAAAATCTGACTATTTTTTAATATTGTTTTTGATTATTATTCTTTTATTATCATTTGCGTGTAGCAGTTATAAAGAAAAACTGCTTGAGAGTTTATTAAATAAGTATGATGTAAATGTTGTTAAACTATATTGTTCGATTGAAAGTCAAAATTATTGCAAAGATATATTAGAAAAATATGATTATAAGTCAATTGTATATAATTATTCTGAAAACATTCCTATAAAAACAAATGATGATGGTAGTCCAATAATTGATTTTGACGGAACATTACTTACACTTCCATATGAACAAGACTTATTCAATATTTCGGAAAATTTAATGTTGTATGGAAATTATTTTACAACTCAAAATGACATAATTTTAGGATATAAGCAAGCAAAACAAATAGATTCAAATATTCAGAAATTAATAGGTACAAAAATTAAAATCAAATTACCTGATAAGGAGGAGGAATTTACAGTTTCTGGGATTTTTAAGTATATATCAGATGATAATATTTACATGAAAAGTATGTTTGGGGAATTAGATTATAACATGTATACTTATATAAATAGTAAATACCTAGAAAAATATTTATATGATGATGTATTAGGATATGGGGAATTAAATAATTACAAAGCTACGTCTCTTTATGTTTATTTTGATAATTCATCAAATTTAATTAATTTTTATAATGATTTTCAAGATAGTAATAATAATTCTCCAATTAAGATTTATGACTTTTCACTGAATTTCATCAATTATCAGCAGGATATAGAAATGTTAAAATTATTATCATATCCAATAATAATAATTGCATTTATAAGCGCTATAGTTTTTTATTTTCAAACTAAAACCATTCAAGATGAATATACAGGGCATATATTATCAGTATATTATTATTATGGATATAGTTGGATTAAAATCTTAATTACAAATTCCTTTATATCTGTATTATCAGTAATATATAAATATCTTATATCTGTTACACTTTCAGTAATACTTGTTCCAATTTTAAATATGGTAATTTTTGAAAATCATATTTATAATTTTAAAGTTTTTCAAATAGACAATTACATGATCTTATACTTGTTTTTTTCATTATTGTTTGTAACCATAGTTTATACTTCAATTATGCTACTTAAGCAAAAAAAGAAAGGATGGTTACTAACAGTTAAAGAAGGAGACGATTTATTATGATTAGCTTAGTTAATATAAGTAAGACATACGATAAAAAAATTCTAGATAATATTAATTTATCCTTTGATAAAGGAAATATATATGTAATTAAAGGTGTTAGTGGTAGTGGAAAAACAACATTGTTAAATATAATTTCAGGACTGGATATTAACTTTGATGGGGAGTTGTTTTACGAATCTATTTCTGTAAAAAATAATAGTGACTTCCTCGAATTATATAGAAAAAAAATAGGTTATGTTACTCAAAAAAGTTTATTATTCAAAAATGTTAGTATAATTGAAAATTTGAAGTTTATAGAAAATAATGAAGAGAAAATAATATCATTATCAAAAAAATTTGATGTATATGATTTACTAGACAAATTCCCTTATCAATTGTCTGGTGGGGAAAGACAGCGTATATCATTAATAAGAGCTTTACTAAATGATAATGAAATTATTATTGCAGATGAACCTACATCAGCTTTGGATTATAATAATTCTATTAATTTTGTTAATTATTTGAAAAAAATAGATATATCAGACAAAATAATAATAATTGCAACTCACAAAGATATTTATTCTGAATTATGTGATTTTAAAATTGAAATTGAATATGGAAAAGTTAATATAGTCAAAAACGATTCAAAATGTTTTTTAAATAATTACAAAGGTAGAAGTAAATCAAGAAGTTTAAAAGAACATGATAGCAGAAGTATTATAAATGACTTTAAATTTATTTTAAAAAAGAATAAAAAGAAAAATATAATTGTAAACGTTTTTATGATAATACTATTTTTAATACTATTCTTTTCGCTCTCTTTAAAAATAAATTTTAAAAATGAGTATATCAAACTTATTGCAAAACAAAAAAACTACGATATCATTGATTTGACATTAAGTGAGTCAGATTATGTTGATGACTTGATCGAATATAAATATTATGAATATAATATTTATGAAAAGGACTATACAGCATATAACCTGTTGCACAGAGAAGACAGCAATTTGAACTTACCAGGAATAATTGCTTATGGTTCATTTCCAAAAAGTGATAATGAAATTCTAGTCAATGAAGAGTTTGCGAAAATTAAATTTGAAAATGTTGATTATTCAAAAATCATTGGTAAAAAAGTAATATTAAAAAATAATGAACTGGTTATCAGTGGAATTGTTAAACTTACAGATGAAAATTATATTGAGTTATATGCGTCTAATTATTTTTACAGAAATATAAATAAGAGTGGAAGAGGCGAATCATTACCATCAATTTTTATTCCTTATGATTTAATGAAATCTATTGGTGAAAAAAAACCTGATTACAATACTGATAAGATAATAGTTAAAATTAAAGAACAATATTTAGTTGATATCTATAATGGAAGTATATTTAATTCCTCAAATGGTCCCAAAGATAGCGTTTATAATACATGGGAAAATAGAATATTGATGATTTCAAAAGATGCAGAATTTGTAGCAAATATAAGTATTTTGTCATTTCTTGTTTTTGGTGTAATTGCTATAATTTTCATTAGTAATGGATTAAGTTTAAAGCTATATTATAGAAAAAAAGAAATAGGCTTCTTACAAATTTTTAACATTAGTAAGTTGGAAATATCAATTATTATAATTAGTGAGTATTTACTAAACATATTTAAAATGTTATTTCTATCTATTATTACATATTTATTTATTTCTATTATTTTAAATATTATTTTAAGCATCGATATTATGATACCAATATATTTATTAGTTTTTGTGTTAGTCATATTAATATCATATAGTGCAATTGTAGTCTATATTCCATTAAGAAGATACTTAAAGATGAATATTATTGATTTAATTAATTGAAGATAGAGAAACTAATTCAATTTACATAACATACAAAAATGGTAAAAAAATGGTTTGTATATATTATTTTGTTATAAAATATAATTTCGATATATATACATATATTTATTAAAAGAGCAAATGTTTCATATTTTAAAGTTTTATTTTATGTGAAACATTCGCTCTTTATTTTTAAAATTTGCCATATTAAAATTTAGTTGAAAAGAAAAACATAATTGAATTATTTTATGATTAGAACTATACTTTTTGGTTTAAAACTAGATAACATTTCGAATAATAAAATGCGAACGATTTATGATTTGAATGATGGTATATATGTAATTAGGAGGTCAAATGATTAAAAAGAAAAAAAATATATTAATCTTAATTGGAATATTAGCATTTCTTTGGTGTTTATTTTTAATAATAAATCTTTGTAGGTTAAATAATAGGAATAAGCCAATAATGTGTATTGGTACAGAATTGAAAAAGGATAATGGTTCGGGTCATTATGTGTGTCTCGGATATTCATTTGATATTGAGGGTAATTTCAATCCAGAGGACAAAAATTATGGAGTAAATAAGTATACTTTTTATTTACTTGGAATCAAAATAAATGAAGAAACAATAATTAAAGGATAAAAAAAATAGTTGATTTCAACTATTTTTTTCTTTTAATAATTCATCAATTGATAAATTATGATATGTGTCTATTAGACTTAACAAATAAATTGTTTTAATTAGATTTCTTCCATTTTCATAATCACAATAAGCACCATTAGATATATTTATTTTCTTACTTATATATTCAATTGTTTTGTCATTATCTTTTCTTACCTTAGCTAATCTTTTACCAATAATTACCTTATCAGTACATAATTTTTTATAATTATTATTTCTTGTTTTTCCAATTAAATAATCAATACTAATTTTATATTCGTTTGATAGCTTCACTAATTTTTCTAGTGGGATAATATCATGATAATTAGCCCAGCCTGAAATTGTTTTTGGAGATATTCCCAATTTAGTTGCTACATCTTTTTGCTTTAAATTGTATTCTTCAAAAAATTCTTTTAATTTTGGTAAATACATATCTCTCACCAAAATTATTATTCCATCCAAGTTGTTTTATTATTCAAAAGTCTGGGAAATACGAAAAAATAATTAATAATGTTTACAAATTGTAAACTAAAATTTCTTTTTTTAGACTATAATTATGTAAGAGGTGTGATGATATGAGTACAAATAAAACAACTCTTGTTAGAATTGGTGAATACATTGCAAAACTAAGAAAAGAAAATGGCTATACTCAAAAAACATTGTCGGAAAAATTATTTGTTGGGGAGAAAACAGTTTCAAAATGGGAACGTGGTATTGTTGCTCCTGACATTGATATTATTAAAAGTATGTCTAAATTATTTAATGTTAGTGTTGAGGAAATTATAAATGGTGAATCATTTGAAAATAATTATGATAATAAAGAATCAGCTACAATTACAGCAGTAAAAATATATTCTGAACAAACAAAGAAAAAATCAATAAGGATAGTTGTGTTGATATTTTCGTTGCTTGTATTTACTTTTACAACAATTTTCTTAGTTGATCATCATTATAGATGGTCTATTAATAAATTTAGTGTTGATGACATTTTTCATATTTCAGGTTATTTTTTTCAAAATAATTCTGAAGCGAAGATAGTAATTAATAAAATTATATTTGACGATACTAATGCAGGAACAGAAAATGAAATAAAAACCAACAAAATTAATGTTGATTTTTATTCCAATGATGAGTTAATCTGTTCTAATGAAAACAATTATCCTGATGATGTTACTCTTTATGAATCTTTTTCCAACTATTCATTTGCTTGTGAAAGTGAGCATAAATTAGATACAGATAATATTTCACTTGTAATAAGTTACTATGTGAATGAAGAACGAATTCAAAAAAAGTATTTTTTAAATTAAAATAGAAAAATTGGCTACTATGTAGAAAAATTAGATACTTTTATTTCAATAAAATACATTATTATATTATTGAAAGGAGGAATAGTATGAGAAAATTTTTTTTATTGATACTTGTTTCGGTTTTATCTATAATTCCATTTAAAGTTAATGCACAAGATGATTTTGTATTAATTTCAGAAGAGACAAAATACTATAAAACAATTACATATAGCAAATATGATTCTCAAAAATTGTCAGCTTTAAACAATTCAGTTACTGTTGAAATAACTGAAAAAGAATATAATGAAGCAGATGTAAATAATACAAAAAGTAATCCAACAGTAAGTGAGACTACTTACAAAAGAATGACCTCTTATATTTTAACTAACGGAAGTTATTATCGATATAAAAATGTTTTATCATGGAAAAATATGCCAGCAGTTAGAAGTTATGACATAATTGGTATAGGTTTTTTACAATCTGTAAAGGTTCATAATAATACAACATATTTTGAACAGTATTATTGCTATAATGGTGGAAGTTGTTATACAACAAGTACAAATTATCCTCAAATATTTGTATCTGGAGCTGGAACGAGTTTTAAATTACCAACTGGGGATCTAAATACATTAAAACAAACTTTTTACTTTGATGTAGAAAAAAATACATCAAGTACTATTATTACTCAAAAAGCATATTCAGATTATGCACATGCAACGAGTAGTATTTCACTAGCAAATTCAAAAAAATATTCTGTTATACAATCTGGTGGAATAGTGTTAGATACAAGTGTCTCTAGTTACTACGATTCAATTGCTGAAGCAGTAGCGACTTGGACAGGTTCATGGTAAAATAGAAAAATAAGATACTTATTCGCCAAAAAAGATACTAAAAACAACATATATATGTTTTATTATAGCCAACAAAAGAAAAAACTTTCTTTTGGGGATGGTTGTATATGTTATATATTGTGTGGATTTATTTAACAATATTGTGGTTAAAAACTACGATAAAAAAACAAGATTTAATCATTTATTGGATGAACTATGCTTGAAAAAGCATAGTTTTTTTGTGCTTTAAATTAGTATTAAAAATATAAGGAGTCCACCATCCTTTCAATTTTGAGAAGAGATTGAAAGGAGATAAAAATGGACAAGCGTCCCATACGAAGAAGATTTAGAGATAATCCTTATATATTAAATAGCATTAAGGATAAGAATATATACATTATTAACTTTTATGATAATAAAGGGGTAATGCAAAAAGTTGAAGTAAGTAGAGAAGTATTTAATTTGTTTGATGAAAATGAAAAATTTGAAAATGCTAGATTTTACGAATATTCAAAGCACTTGTTACACGAAAACTTTAATTCAGAGGTTATTGCTAGTGATTACTCTTTGGAGGATGAAGTAATTAACGCATTAAAAATAAAAGAGTTAAAAAAAGAATTAAACAATTTAACTATTGTTCAAAAAAGAAGAATAATAAAATACTATTTTTATGATATGACTCTAGATGAAATTGCAAAAGAAGAAAAATGTACTAAAATGGCTGTTAAATTTAGTATAGATTCTGCAATTAATAAAATTTCAAAAAAATTAAAAAAATAGACTATACTTTTTGATTATTTCACTACTAATGGTGAGAGAAGAATTTCTCTCACCAATTTTTTTGTTCTTTGAAAACTAAATAATTTTTATCAAATACAGATAATGATACGCATGTTTAGTCAACAGTCGAGCGTTGAAATATAGTTGATATATGATCCGTCGCAACAATTGAGAATATCCAATTATTGGTGGTGAAATTCCAGTGGTAAACTAATAAGTTCGTTTGATAAAGATAGATAAATAAAAATAGATAAAGGAGGTAAAAATGATAATAATTAGTCTATTTATATTGTTATTGTTATTACTATTTGTTTTTTCAGCATGTAGATTGGCATCAATTTGTGATGATAATATGGAGGAAGATTATGTTGAAAAATAAAAAATATAAGGCAATAGTTAAAATCAATAATAAAATATATGACACTTTTATTATTGATGGTAGAAATAAAAAATCTGTAAAAAAGTTCCTAGCTAAGTTTTATTACAAAACAGGTGTTATCTCAAATATGAAAAAGTTTAGTTGTGACTTAACAAAAGTTGAATTTGATGGTAATTACTATATTGAAATTGAATAATATTAAAATGAGGAACGAAATGGATAATAAAAAAAACAAATTACATTATAATGTAACTGTATGTTATGAGGATAATGGCAAAAAACTTGAAGATATTTTAAAAGATAGTTTTTTATTACATTTAAAGCAAACGATAATAGCAGATAAATTAAAAGAATCGCACATTTTGAACTAGATAAATTATTTGTTAAGATTTCTTTGTAGTCGTCAAAGGAATATATAAAGTGGTTAAGATAGGAGGAGATAATAAAATTGAAAAACAATAAAGCTGCTATATACGAAAGACTATCAAAAGAAGATTTTAATAAATTAAAAAGTGACGAGAGTATGTCTATAGAAGGACAGAGAATGATAAATACGTCATTTTGTAAGTTTAATAAAATAGAAATAGTTAAGGATTATGTTGATGATGGATATTCGGGTAGTAACTTTGATAGACCTGCATTTAGAGAAATGATTAGAGATATTGAAAATGGCTTAATTGATTGTGTAATTACAAAGGATTTTTCAAGACTTGGCCGTGAATTATATCAAACAGGAACTTATATTGAAGACTATTTTAATGAAAAAAGAGTAAGATACATTGCAATTAATGATGGATACGATTCATCTAAAGAGACAGATGGATTTATATCAATGAAATTAACTTTTAATGACTATACATTAAGAGATACATCAAGAAAAGTTAAAAGTTCACTAACAGCAAGAAAACAAAATGGACAATATATTGGTTCAATACCAAAGTATGGATATTTGAAGGATCCTAATGATCATCATCACTTAATTCCAGATCCAGTTGCATCGTTAGTAGTTAAAAGGATATATAATATGGCACTTAATGGAAATGGATGTTGTAAAATAGCTAGACAATTGAGTGATGAAAAAGTGCCTATACCTATTGTATATAAAAAAGAATCAAGAGGTGCGCTAGTAACTGAAAATGATGGATTTGGTATTTGGAGAAAGCAAACAATCAAAGATATTTTAACAAGTGAAATGTATTTAGGAACTATGGTTCAAAACATGTTTGAAAAGGTTAGGTACAATTCAAAAAAAATTAGAAAACTTGATAAAGATGAATATATAAAGGTTGAAAATACACATGAGCCTATTATTGAAAGAGATGTATTTGATAAAGTTCAAAAAATATTAAAGTCATTATCTAAACAACCTTTAAATAAAGAACCAAATAGATTTTTATTTGGAGGATTATTGTATTGTAAAGAATGTGGACATAAATTAAGTATACGTGAAAGACATAATAAGGGTAATAACTCAATATACACTCAGTGTAATTTGTTTGTTAAAAAAGGGAGATATGGTTTATGCAATAATCATCTTTTAGATTATAAATTATTAGAGGAAGACTTATTAACAACAATAAATGATATTTGTAGTTCATTTTTAAAAGAATATAGTGATAAATCATTGAAAGAAGAAGCAACTTTGATACTTAATGAACAAACTGAAAAAATTCAAAAAGATATTGATTCACTATCAAAAGAAATAACTAAATATAATAGAGCAATTGAAAATTTATATTTAGATAAAATGCAAGAAAAAATACCGATTAATGTATATGATTGTTTATTAAAAACATATAATGATAGTTTAAAAAATGCAGAAAAGGATAAAGAATATTTAAAATCTAAAAAAACTGAGTTGATAACAAAAATCAAAAATTTAGATTATGGAAAATGCGCTGAATATATAAAAAAATATTTATCAACAGAGAATCCTTCTAGAGAATTGATAATGTCTTTAGTAAATAAGGTGGAAGTCGATAATGAAAAAAACGTAAAGTTATTCTTTACATTTGCTGAACTTACAAGCTACGCTAGATAGCTTATTATTAAAAATAATTTTCGCCCCCAAAAATGGTGCCAAAATAAGCAAAATCCCCCAAATTCTTTGCTTAGGGTGTTACACTGCCTTTTTTAAGTTATGGGGGAAGTAGTTTGTTAATAAGCATGATAAGTGTAGGAATTTTAATAAATATTTCCAAAAATTAGGGAAAAAATAAATGAACGTTCTATAATTATTATGGGAGGGTTAATGGAAGAATTAAACAAAGAGAAAAATAGAAAACATGATTTATGAAATTAGATGGAAACAAGTTATGCTTGACAGTGATTTAGCTAAATTGTATGGGATTTTAACAGGTAATTTAAATAAGGCTGTTAAAAGAAATATTAAGAGATTTCCTGAAAGTTTTATGTTTCAATTAAATGATGATGAATATAAAAGTTTGATATTCCAAATTGGAATATCAAACAAAAGATGAAGAAACAAAAAACATATTTTCAAGGTTTCAATTTGAAACCTTGAAAACAAAACAAGGATACAATATCAAATACTTACCATATGCTTTTACAGAACAACAGGGAGTTGCGATGCTTGCATCTGTTCTTCATACTGAAGTTGTTGAAGAAGTTAGTATTAAAATAAGGAAGTAATTATTATCTTTCATCTTTTTCATATAAAGGTTATAATATTGATATAGAAGGAATAGATGTAAAAGAAGAAGAATTTATTAATTTATTAGAATCTATAATTAAATAATGTAATGGTGGTGGAATATATGTCAAAGAAAAGAATAATAATTATTGTTGCAATAATACTTTTTATTATAACTTTAATACCTTTTTCTATAACTAGATATAAAGATGGTGGATCAGTTGAATATAAGGCACTATTATATAAATATACTAAGATACATCGTTTAAATGAAATGTCGTTTACTGGATATGAAGATGGATGGGAACTTAAAATATTAGGAATTATGACTTTTGGAAATATAGATGCTGATATTCATGTAAAACCTAATGAAAATAATGAACAAAAAAATATTGGTAGCATTTTATTAGAAGTTAAAGAAGATACAAGAACTAGAAAAGGAGCAACATTTGTAATTAAGAATAATACTGATGATGAGTATAGCTATGGGCCAGTATATACAATTGAAAAGTTTGAAAATAATTCTTGGGAAGAAATTAATACATTAACAGGGGATCCATTAACATGGAATTCAGTTATTTATAAATTAAAACCAGGTGAAGAAAAAGAACTATATATAGATTGGTCTTTAGGATATGGAGAATTAAAAAGTGGTACATATAGATTAGTAAAAAGTGATTTAAGAAAGTCAAAAAGTCCTGAATCAAGAACATATACTGTGTATGCAGAGTTTGATATTAAATAAAAAGTTAATTAAAGAATATGTTGTAATTTCATATTCTTTTTTGTGAAAATAAATTCATTTAATAAACACAATTTTCACATATTCAATAATTATACTTCCATATATGAGGAGATAATTATGAATAGAATAATAAAAAATATAATAATGAGTTTAATAATAGTAATATTTATAATAACGAGTTTAATAACATTAAAAACAGTAATTGATAATTCAAAAGAAAGAAGAAGTTTAGAATTAGATAGCAATACTTATGAAAGGAATATAATTATTAATGAAAATAGTGAAAAAAATAATAATTTATTATTTTATGTTTTATTTTCATTGCAAGTTTTAATAGTATCTTTAATACTAATCTATCTTATAATGTCAAATTTAAATATAAAAAGTATTAAAGAAACCTTTGGTAATAATAATTTAGTATTATTTATCGCATCAGTTTTACTTTTATTTTCTTCTGTAACACTTATTGGAACGTTTACAACGGATAAGATAGTACATGATTATAAATATGATATAAAAGTGATAGAAGTTTAATAAAAAAACAATTAAAAGAGAAAAATGCTTACACAGCAAACATCAAATTAAATAATGATGACTAGGAATATGTTGTGATTTTTAGCAAAGAATAATAATAAAAATGAAGAAACAGTAATTGAAACTCTATCTACTATTAAAGACGAAAACTAATAATAAAAAGAACTGCTGAAAATGCAGTTTTTTTAAATGTTAATAAATAATAGTAAAAGATGTAAAATCACAAATTCAATGAAAAAAAAGAGTGAAATAATTATTTTTTGGCTTATAATATGTCAAATTTCACCTTTTTATTTGATTAAATATCATTTTATGATATAATGTATACAGGTTTAAAGAAATCACTTCTTTTTATTGCACTAAAAAGGGTAGGAAAAGATTATTTTAAAAGATGTAGGTGTTGTAAAAAATGAGTAATAAGAAAAAAGATGCAAAAGTTGCGTCATTAAATAAAAAGAAATCAAGGAAATACTTTTATTCATTTATAAAAAGATTATTTGATATATTAGTTTCATTAATTGGAATAGTTTTTTTAGTTCCAATTACAATAATTTTAAAAATTTCATTCATGTTAACTGGAGACTTTCATTCTATTTTCTATTCTCATAATAGAGTAGGAAAAAATGGGGAAGTTTTTAAAATGTATAAATTTAGAAGCATGGTTCCAAATGCAGATGAAGAATTAAAAAAATTACTTAAACAAAAAAAGTATAAGAAAGAATGGGAAGCAAATCAAAAACTTGATAATGATCCAAGAATAACGAAAATAGGTAAATTTATAAGAAAAACATCAATTGACGAAACTCCACAATTTATTAATATGTTTCTTGGAGATATTTCCTTAATTGGACCTAGACCATTAGTGCCAGGAGAACTTGATGCTCATAATGGAATTCATGAGATTTATGAAAGCGTTAAACCTGGTATTACAGGATGGTGGGCAGTTAACGGGCGAAGCGCTACTGACTATGAAAAAAGACTAGAACTTGAGTATTATTATGTTGAACATAGAGGCTTTAAAATAGATTTTTTATGTATTTTTAAAACAATAAAAGTAATATTTACAAAAGCTGGAGCTAAGTAATTTGGAGGAATGTAGCATGAAAAAGAAAATAAAAGTAATAGTCGCAACTCATAAAGATTATCAAATGCCGAAAGATGAACTTTATTTGCCTGTTCAAGTCGGAGCAAAAGGAAAAGATAGTATTGGATTTACAAGAGATGACACAAAAAAGAATATAAGTGAAAAAAACCCTTATTTTTGCGAATTAACAGGACTTTATTGGGCGTGGAAGAACCTTGATGCTGATTATATTGGGCTTGTCCACTATAGAAGACATCTAACACTTGCAAAAAAAGTACCAAAAACAACAAAGGAAAAATTTGAATGTGTTTTAACTTTGAAAGAAGTTGATAGCCTTTTAAAAAGGTTTGATATAATTCTTCCAACAAAAAGAAATTATTATATAGAAAATTTATATAATCATTACAAACACACTATGTATATAGAGCCACTTGATGAAACAAGAAAGATTATTGAAGAAAAATATCCAAAATATTTAAAAGAATTTGATAATTTGAAAAAAAGAAAAAAAGCACATATGTTTAATATGTTTATTATGAAAAAAGAAAAATTAGATGATTATTGTGAGTGGTTATATGACATATTATTTGAACTTGAAAAAAGGGTTGATACAACAAATTACACTGCTTTTCACAATAGATTCTATGGTAGAGTTTCAGAATTATTACTTGATGTATACTTAAGAACAAATGAAATGAAATATACAGAAGTCAAGTTTATGGATATGGAAAATATTAATTGGAGAAAGAAAGGGACTAGTTTCTTAAAAGCTAAGTTCTTTGGTAAAAAATATGACAAAAGTTTCTAACAAAAAAGTAATTGCTATTGTTGTTACATACAACAGAAAAGAATTATTGAAGGAGTGCATTAACGCATTACTCACACAAGATTATAAAAACTGTGAAATATTAATAGTTGATAATGCATCTATAGATGGAACTAAAGAATACATCACTAAAGAATTAAAAAATAAAAAAGTTCATTACACTAATACAGGTGCTAATATTGGTGGTGCTGGTGGATTTAATTATGGTATGAAAGAAGCGTATAAAATTGGGTGTGATTTTATGTGGCTTATGGATGATGATACTATCGTAAGAAATGATAGCTTGTCTAAATTAATAGAAGCTGATAAAAAAATAAAAGGTGACTATGGCTATTTATCTAGCGTAGCATTATGGAAAGATTTAACTTTGTGCAAAATGAATATCCAAAAAACATATAATAAATACTATTCTAATGATACAACTCTAGTAGAAACATATATGTCAACTTTCGTTTCTATGCTTATAAAAAAAGAAGTTGTTGAAGAAATTGGTTTACCTATCAAAGACTTTTTTATATGGGGAGATGATGTAGAATATTCAAATAGAATTTCAAAAAAATACAAGAACTATGTAGTAAAAGAAAGTATTGTAATTCATAAAACTAAGGATAATGTAGGAAGTAATATTGCACTTGATGATAATCGTATAGATAGATACAAATATGCTTATAGAAATGAAGTTTATGTTGCAAGAATGAATGGATTGAAATATAAAATAAGACAATTCCTTAAGGTTAATTTCCATATAATCAAGGTATTATTTCAGTCAAAAAAAGACAAAATAAAAAAATGTAAAATCATTATAAAATCTTCACTTGATGGAATTAAATTTAATCCGAAAATAGAATATGTACCAGAGATAAAAAGGGTATTGGAATTATTTGGAGAACCATTTTCAAATGGAGGGCAAGAATCTTTTATAATGAATATTTATAGAAATCTTGATTTATCAAAAGTTAAACTAGATTTTTATACTCCTTATTACTGTGATAATGAAAAATATAAAAATGAGATTATAAATAGTGGTGGATTTTTATACGCTGGAAATGGAAAATTTAACAGTATGTTTAGAAAAAAAATTTTTAAAAAAAAGGTTAGGAAATTTTTAAGAGAGTATAAAAATAAATATGATGTGATACACATCCATTCAGGAAGTATTTTTTCTTTAGCAATTGGAGCAAAAATTGCGAAAAAATATGGAATAAAAAAAATAATAGTTCATTCTCATAGTGCAGGGTACAATAACATAAAACATACTATAAGCAAAATTCTTTTTTCTAAATTCTTTTATAAATATCCAACAGATCTATGGGCTTGCTCAAAAATAGCCGCTTATTGGAAATATCCTAATAAGATGATTGATTCCAATAAAGTAAAGATAATTAAAAATACAATCGATGTTGATAAATATTTATATAATTCTAGATTAAGAAATGAACAAAGAAAAGAATTAAAAATATCTACTAATGATGTTGTAATTGGAACAATTGGAAGAATGTCTGCCGAAAAAAATCAATTATTCTTGTTAGACATCATGAAGGAAATTAATGAAAAAAATAATAACTATTATCTATTAATTATTGGCGATGGTATGTTAAAAAATGAAATTGAGAATAAAATAAAGAAAGAAAATATTAAAAATGTAATCTTACTTGGGAAACGTAGTAATGTTAATGAATTACTTAATATTATGGATGTTTTTGTACTACCATCAATATATGAAGGATTTCCTGTAACTGCTATCGAAGCTCAAGCAAACGGCTTACCTTGCATTTTTTCAGATAAAATAACTGAAGAGTGTAAAATAAATGATAATGTATTTTTTTTACCAATCAATGAAAAGAATGATTGGATTAACTTAATAACAAAGATTAATATAAGAGTAAGAAACAACAAAAATATAAATATGTTGCAATATGATACTAAAAAATATGCTAAGCATATAGAAAAAGAATATTTAAGGAATGATGAAAATGATACAGCAGTTTGATATAAAATGGAAAAAAATAATAAATATTTTTGGATTAATTTTATTACTTTTATTATTTGAACCAGGTATATTCAAAGAAAAAAATTTTCAAAACATAGATACAATATATGATATTTTAAAGATATTTTTTATTTTTATTATTATGTTAGTTTATTTTATACATAAAATAAAAAAAAGAGATTTTAAAAAATCCATAGTGTTATATGCTTTAATCATTTTTCAAGTATATTGTGGAGTAATTACATTGTTAAAAAATGGAGACTTTGTAAGATTTATAGGACCAGCAATTTCTTCAATCGCAATGTTAATGCTTGTTGAATTACTTATAAATTACAATTTATTTTTTACTACATTAAAAAAAATAAACATGTATTTTAGAATATGCTATATAGTTAATTTTTTTACAATCATTGCTAAAATCATATTTAAATCAAGTGGAATTCATTATATATGCTTTTTAGGTATAGATAATAGGTTCATTTTTCCTTTTTTTGCTTGGATGCTATCAGAAGCATTAGTTGATATACATAATAATAATAAAATAACTAAAACAAGTAAAATTATCTTTTTTTTAATTGAGATTTCTTTACTACTTGTACAAACTACTGCTGCTATGGTAATTTTTACTATATGGATTGTCCCTTTATTTATCAAAAATAAACATTTAAAAAAACTTTTAATAAATAAAATAAATGTTGTATTTAATAGTATTTTTTTGTTGGACATACTAATTGTCAGATATAGATTATCATATATGTTTAGCAATATATTAAATTATTTTGGTAAATTTCCCCATATAAGTGGAAGAGTATTAATTTGGAATAATATTTTTGATTTTATTGTTCCAAATAATTTCTGGTTAGGAATTGGTATGCAATCAGAATTATATGATATGACTTATTTTGGGAACAAAATAGGGGAGGTGTACTCTGTTAATCATGCTCATAATACATATATTGATATTATTTATAGATATGGATTTATTGGAGTCCTAATATTTATTACTATAATATGCTATCTTATCAGTACATTAAAAAAAGAAAAACAAAACAAATTTATTTTACCAATATTAATTTCTTTTTCAATTATTTTATTATTAGGTATTTTTGATACAATGATATATCCTGGTTTGTTTTTTCTAATTGGAATTGTATATAATATTGATAAGTTAAACGAGCAATAAAATATTATAAAGTGAGAGTGAAATTATGAAATTAAGTATAATAGTTCCAAATTATAATAATGATTTATATATAAAAAGGTGTATTATTTCAATCCTAAAACAAAAATTTACTGATTTTGAATTAATAATTATTGATGATGGTAGTAATGATGAATCTAAATCAATAATAAAATTATTTAAAGATAAAAGAATTAAACTTATTGAACAATATAATCAAAATGCAGCAGTAGCAAGAAACAGGGGATTAGAAATTGCGAAAGGAGAACTCATTTACTTTCTTGATAGTGATGATGAACTTTTTGATGAAAATACTTTGAAAAAAATGATTAAAGATATTGGGGAGAAAGATTTATTAATAGGAAACTATATTATAATAGATAAAAATAGTAATAAGCTTGAGTCATACCATTTAGAAAATGATAAACAACTTGACGTAACTGATTTTTATAAATATTGTTTGATATCACCAGTACCATCAAACAAACTTTACAAAAAAAGCGTTATTGATAATAATGGATTATATTTTGATAATGTAAGAATAGGACAAGACTTGAATTTCTATTTAAAATATTTAAGTGTTGTTAGCTCTATAGAAATAGTAGATTATAATTTTTATAAATATAGAATTTTAGATACAAGTATGACAAGAAGTAATAATATTAATTTTATGGACATATATAATACATTTAGCAATGTAAAGAAATACTATAAAATGAAAAATAATATGAATAATTATTCAAAATATGTTTCTCTTGTAGAATTAATTAATTATAACACTCAATTTAATAAAACAAGAAAATTAAAAAAGTATAAGCAAAGACATGCTCTTTATAATTTTTTTAAATATTGTTTTAGTACTATAAATATGAATGATTGCTATAAATGTAAATTATATTATAGCCTTAGATTTAAAATATTCATAAAGAAAATTTTATATTTTATATAATGTTAAATAAAGAGAATTAAACTAAGGAGGTGTAAAGTGACTTCAATAAAAAAGAATTTTATTTATAATGCCATGTATCAAATTTTACTAATAATTTTACCATTGATTACAGTACCATATGTTTCAAGAATATTAGGTGTTAAAGGAATAGGTATATATTCATATACATATTCAATAGTATATTATTTTATGATAATATCAATGCTTGGTATAAATAATTATGGTAATAGGTCAATAGCAAAGGTGAGAGATAATAAGATAAAATTATCTAAAACTTTTTTTAGTATTTACTCAATTCAATTTTTTATGTCACTACTAATGATTGTATTATATCTAATATATGTGTACTGTTTTAATAATAATTATAAAACAATAGCACTTATTCAAATAATTCATTTATTATCATGCACATTTGACATTAATTGGTTTTTTTTTGGATTAGAAAAATTTAAAATTACTATTACAAGAAATATTATCATTAAATTCTTTTCATTATTTTTAATATTTTTATTTGTAAAAACTAAAAATGATTTATGGGTCTATACAATAATAATGGCTACTAGTACTTTAGCTAGTCAGTTAGTATTAATTCCGTTTTTATTAAAAGAAATTAAATATTATAAAATAAAAAAAATGGATATAATTAATCATTTAAAACCTTGCTTATTATTATTTGTGCCAGTTATTGCTATAAGTTTATATAAAATAATGGACAAAATTATGCTTGGAATAATGTCAAGTGTAAATGAAGTAGGACTCTATGAACAGGCCGAAAAAATAGTTAATATACCATTTGGAATAATAACTGCCTTAGGGACGGTTATGTTACCAAGAATATCCAATTTAGTTTCTAAAGGTGATGATAATAAAATAAAAAAATATATAGAAAAATCAATCACTTTTATGATGTTTTTAGCTTTCCCAATGACAATGGGAATTATGGCTATCTCTGATGATTTTATACCATTATTCCTAGGAAAAGAATTTTTAAAATCATCCACTTTAGTATATTATTTATCTACAACTATTATTTTTTTGTCACTTGCCAATGTAATAAGAACTCAATATCTATTGCCAAAAGAAAAGGATAAAATTTATATTTTATCTGTTATACTTGGCGCATTGATTAATTTAATAATTAATTATATTTTAATACCTAAATATAGCTCTATTGGAGCAGCAATAGGAACAATAATAGCAGAATTCATAGTTATGGTTGTTCAAATTTTGTGCATAAACAGAGAATTACCAATAAAAGAATATATAGTTAATATAATTCCATTTTTTATAAAATCTACAATAATGTTTTTTATTATTTTCACTTTTAGAATGATAAAAATGAATAGTTTGTTAAGAATTATCATTCAAGTAATAATAGGTTGTATAATATATTTTTTACTAAATATGAAATACATTCTCAGCATTTTAAATGTAAAATATATAAAAATAAGGGGGAGAAAAATTGAAAGATAGGGACAATTATATTGATATTTTGAAATCTATTGGATTATTATGCATAATTATTGCTCATATAAATCCTCCTGAAATAGTATTTCGAATTAGGAATTTCGATGTAGTATTAATGATTCTTATTTCAGCAAATTTGGCTATAAAATCTAAAAAAATAAATAACTGGAAAAAATATGCTTTTATAAGGTTTAAAAGATTAATTTTACCCACTTGGATTTTTTTAATTATTTTTTTTATTATAAACATATTTTCAAGATTTATAGATCTTTCTTTGAAAAATATTTTATTATCATTTGCATTATCGAATTATGGAATTGGCTATGTGTGGATTATTAGAATCTATTTTATGATTTCATTAATTGTGCTATTATTTAAACTATTGCAAAATAAAATAAATATAAAAGTAATATATATTATGAGCATATTACTATATATATTATATGAAATATTATTTAAACTTAATGCATTCAATAATATTATTATAGATTATTTATTTGCATATATCATACCATGCATATTATTAGTAACAATATCTGAAAAAATGTTTAATGACAAAAGATGTAATATAATTATTACATCGATTAGCTTAATTATTTTTGCTACATATACAATTTATAAATATATAGTTGATGGAATTATAATTTCAACACAAGTTTTTAAATATCCATTTAGATTTTATTATTTAAGCTATGGTATTTTTGTTACCGGATTACTCATAATGCTAACTAAAAATAAAAAACTATATAATATTTCTGAAAATAGATTCTTGAAATATGTATCTGAAAACTCTCTATGGATATATTTATGGCATATTTTAATTCTATATAGCTTGAACGCATTTAAATTTACATGGTATATAAAATTAATAATAGTAATAATTTTAAGCTTAATGATTGTTTATATTCAAAAAAAAATAGTAAATATAATAGAAAAAAAAGTTAGTAATAAAAGTATTGTTAATATTTTTAAATAAAATTTTAATTAAAAGGAGTAATTAAATGAAAATTGCATTATGCGGAACTGGATATGTAGGGTTATCTTTAGCGATATTATTGAGTCAAAGGAATAATGTATATGCTTTAGATATAATACCTCAAAAAGTTGAAATGATAAATAATAGGATAAGTCCTATTAAAGATGAATATATTGAAAAATATTTAAAGAAAAAGAACTTAAATTTGAGGGCAACGTTGGATTATAAAGAAGCACTTACTGATGCTGATTACGTTATAGTATGTACTCCAACAAATTATAACGAAGTAACAAATTATTTTGATACATCTAATGTCGAAGATATAATAAAAAAAGTAATTGAAGTGTGTGATTTGAAAAAAACTTCAATTGTGATAAAATCAACAATACCAGTAGGCTTTATTGAAAAAATGAAGAAAAAATATAGAATTAAAGGAATATTTTTTTCTCCAGAATTTTTAAGAGAAGGAAAAGCTTTATATGATAACTTATACCCTTCTAGAATAATAGTTGGAGATAAAACAAAAAAAGCAAAAAAATTTGCGAAATTACTTAAAGATGCTTCGTTGAAAAAAGATGTAAAAGTGTTATTTATGAATAACACTGAAGCAGAGGCAGTTAAATTATTTGCAAATACTTATTTAGCATTACGTGTTTCTTATTTTAATGAACTTGACACTTATGCTGAAGAAAAGGGATTAAATACTAAAGATATTATAGAAGGCGTTTGTCTAGATCCAAGAATAGGAAATTATTATAATAATCCATCCTTTGGTTATGGGGGATATTGTTTACCTAAGGATACAAAACAATTACTAGCTAATTTTAAAGATGTACCACAAAATATGATAGGAGCAATCGTTAAAAGTAATGATACAAGAAAAGAACATATAGCAAAAAAAATATCTAATAAAAAACCTAATGTTGTTGGAATATATAGATTAACTATGAAAAGTGGGTCAGATAATTATAGATCTAGTGCAATACAAGGAATAATTGAAAAATTAAAAGATAATAATATAAAAATAATTATATATGAACCATCTTTAAATGTTAAAGAATTTAACAATTTAGAGGTGCTTAATGATTTAAATGCTTTTAAATCATTAAGTGATGTAATATTAGTGAATAGATATAATCAAGAACTGAATAATGTTAGACACAAGATTTATACAAGAGATATTTTTTCAAGAGACTGAATATTAAACAAAAAAATTGAAAAAAAAATAGTAAGATGTTATATTTATAATATAATATCTCATTTTTATTTATTAATGTACAATTAGAAAGAGGAGTTTTAAATGAAGTACGATTATTTAATAGTAGGATCAGGTCTATTTGGTGCAACAGTTGCTAATAGACTAAAAAAAGAAGGTAAAAAAGTATTAGTATTAGAAAAAAGGAATCATATTGGAGGGAATGTTTATACTGAAAACGTTGAAGGTATAAATGTTCATAAGTATGGTGCACATATTTTCCATACAGATTATAAAGATGTATGGGATTATGTTAATAGCTTTGTTGAATTTAATCGCTATACAAATAGTCCAATAGCAAGATACAAAAATGAAATATACAACATGCCATTTAATATGAATACATTCTCTAAAATATGGAGTGATGTAATAACACCGGATGATGCAATTCGTCATATAAACGAAGAAAAGAAAGAAATTAAAGGTGAACCTAAAAATCTAGAAGAACAAGCAATTAGCTTAGTTGGAAGAACAATTTACGAAAAACTTGTTAAAGGTTATACTGAAAAACAATGGAATAGAGATTGTAAAGACTTACCGGCATTCATAATAAAAAGACTACCAGTTAGACTTACATATGATAACAATTATTTTAATGATAGATATCAAGGAATTCCAATAGGTGGATACACTTTATTAGTAGAAAAAATGCTTGATGGAATAGAAGTAAAACTTAATACAGATTATTTAAAAAATAAAGAAAAGTATAACTCTATTGCTAAAAAAGTTATTTACACTGGTCCGATTGACGAGTATTTCAACTATTCATTAGGAGAACTAGAGTGGAGAAGTTTAAAATTTGTAAATAAAACATATGATACTGATAACTATCAAGGAAATGCTGTAGTAAATTATACAAGTCATGATCAAGAATATACAAGAACTATTGAACATAAACACTTTGAATTTGTAACAGATAATAAAAAAACAATTGTTACGTATGAATATCCACAAGACTATAAAGAAGGACTTGAAAAATATTATACAGTTAATGATGAAAAGAATAATGCACTAGCAGATAGATATAGAGATTTAGCAAATAAAGAAAAAAATGTTATTTTTGGTGGAAGACTTGCTGAATACAAATACTATGATATGGATGATGTTATTAAAAGAGCATTAGAAATAGAATTGTAATTTATTAAAGAAAATGTTATATTTTATATATAACATTTTTTATTTAAGAATAGGAAGTGGTGATATGAGTAAAAAGAAAATAATAGCATTAGTTGTTGCAATAATGTTTATCATACTTTGGGTTTTACTAATATATAAATTAAGTGCTATGACAACTACTAACTCAAATGGGAAAAGTACAGATATAATAGCAGTATTTATTGAAGATACTTTAGAAATAACAAATAAAGCAGGAATTACAAAAAGTCATCCAACAGATGCTAAATTAGAACGAGCTAGTGGACTATTGAATGCTCCATTAAGAAAAGTGATGCACGCTTCAGTTTACTTTGTCTTAGCATTTATGATTATGTTTGCAGTAAGCTTTATATTTAAACACCAAAAGTATCTAGTGCCTATGACTATATCCTTAGTGCTAATAATACTTTTTGCTAGTTTTGATGAATTTCACCAAACTTTTGTTGATGGAAGAACTGGGCAAATAAAAGACGTTATAATAGATACAATGGGTGGAATAGTTGGATTACTGTTTTATGGAACATATTATTATGTCTATAAACGAGGATACAAAAAAGCATTGAATATTAGAAAAGAAGTTGTATAATTTTAAATAGGAGTAAAAGTATGGAAAAAGTTGTAAGAAAAGTTAATAAAAAGAGAATAATAGTATTAATAATTAGTTTATTAGTTGTTATTGGACTTTTGGCATTCTTAATAATAAATAGCACAAGTAAGAAGGATGACTCTAAAGAAGGAAAAGAAAATAATAATACAGAAGAAAAAGTAGATAATAAAGAAGAAGATAATACAAAAGAAGAACCTGCTAAAGAGAAAGTTGATATAATTGATATTAATTCAAAAACAAGGCCTTTTGCAGTAAGTATAAATAACACTCCAGTTGCAGTAAAAGTACAAGAAGGATTAAATAAGGCATATATAGTTTATGAAATACCTACTGAAGGTTCAACATCTAGACTTTTGGCGTTATTCAAGGATACAAATGGAGTAAAAACTGGTACAATTAGAAGTGCAAGACACAATTTCTTAGATTTTGCTTACGAAAGTGATGCCATTTTTGTCGCATATGGATGGAGTCATTATGCTGAAGATGAAATGAAAAAAGGTATTATAAATTATGTTCAAGGAATTGTTGGAGAAGGTGGAATGTGGAGAGAAAATCCAGAAAAACTTGCAACAGAACACACTGTATATGCAAACCTTGACACAGTAGCGAAGTATGCATATGATAAGAAAAAATATAAGAAAGAATCAGACAATACAATCTTACTTAAATATAATGTTGGAGATGTTGATTTAAGTACTAAAGAAAATGCTCAAAAAGCAAATAAAGTTACAATTCCATATGGAAGTGTTACAACAGTTTTTCAATATGATGAAAATACAAAAATGTATACAAGAATAGTTAATAACACAGTAGCGAAAGATCATGAAACAAAAGAAGCATTTACAACTAAAAACATAATTGTAGAGCGCTTAACATATAACGTAACAGATGATAATTACTACTGGAATTTACATACTACAGGAACTGGAGAAGGATACTTCATAACAAATGGGTATGCGGTTCCAATAAAATGGAGTAAAAAAGATAGAAAGTCTAAAACTGTATATACATATACTAATGGTGAAGAAATAGAAGTTAGTGATGGAAGAACCTATATCGAGGTACAAGTAACAGGTAAAAAGACAACTTTAGAATAGGAGATATTATGACAAAAAACACAAGAAAAAAACAAATAATCAAAAATGTAAGCAGAGTAATAGTAGGTCTATCATTAATAATATTTGCAATTTTTGTCTATTACTTAAGTAAAATGAATGTAGTACCATCAAAATACTTTTATCCAGCGGTAATTGTACTTTGTTTAATAGAATTTATATGTTTATTCTTTGCAATATATAAAAAGACAAAAACTAAATTATTAATAGGACTTGATGTATTGCTAATAATAATGATGGTAATTGAAGCATTTGCTTCAGTTAGGCTTCATCAGACCTTAGATTTCTTATATAATGGATTACATGTAAAAACTACAACTGATGTATATTACGTAGTAGCAAATAAAGAAGCTAAGTATAACTCTCTTGAATCAATCGAAAATCATAAACTATATTACTTTAATGACTTAGATGAAATAGAAGAGTTTAAAACACAAGTTCTTGAAATAGTAAAAGTCGATTTAGTTGAAGTAGAAAACTACTATGAATTATTCTCTAATATATTGATTGATAAAGAAAGATTAATACTTATTAACAGTATTAACTATGACACGCTTTTAGAAAATGAAGAAGCATATAATGGTAAATTAAAAGTAGTAGGAGAAATAGAATACTTAAATGAAGTAGAAATAGAACCTACTAAAGAAACTGGAATTACTAGTGAACCATTTACAATCTATCTAAGTGGAATAGATACAAGAGGTAGTGGAATGCCTTCAAGAAGTTTAAGTGATGTTAATATGTTTATTGTAGTAAATCCTAAAACTAGGACAATTTTACTTGTTAACGTTCCGCGTGATTATTTAGTGCAACTACATGGTAAAAATGGTAAAAAGGATAAATTAACTCATGCTGGTGTTATTGGAGGGGTTGCTCTTTCTAAATCAACTGTAGAAGATATCGTTGGTATGGAAGCAGATTACTATGCTAGAGTAAACTTCAAAGCTGTAATTAACTTAGTAGATGCAGTTGGTGGAATAACAATTAACAGTGATGTTAATTACAATATTAAGTGTTGGACAGATCAAGGATGTATAATTCATCCAGGTAACAATAATGTAGGAGGGCGTTGTGCACTTGCATTTGCAAGAGAACGTCATGCTTATAAAACAGGAGACGAGCATAGAGCAGAAAACCAACAACAAGTTATGAAACTACTTCTTGATAAAATAGCATCTACAAACACTCTTCTTAATAACTTTGGAAGTATTCTAGATTCTTTAAAAGGAACATTCGACACAAATATTTCTACAGAAAATATTCAAGAATTAATTCAGTTTCAAATCAATGATATGAGAGGATGGAATGTAATAACCTCTAATATGGTTGGAGAAGGAGGAATGAGTGAAACTTATTCATACCCAGAAACTAAACTTTCTGTAGTGTATCCAGATGAAAAATCAATTGAAGATGCTAAAGCTAAAATAAAAGAAGTACTTGAGGCTAAATAAATATCAAAAAATTGAAAAACTTCACTTTTTATAAAATAGGTGAAGTTTTTTTGTGATTTAAAATAATTCTATATAGAATTTATAAAATTAAGAAGGAATCTGATTAAAATATGTTAAAACTCCGATTTGTAAAGATTTTTAATGTGTGTTAAAGTCATAACGAACAGGAGGGTTTTATGATATTTTTAAACCAAAAAATTACTAAAGAAGATTCGTATGAATTAAAAAAAATAAAGAAGGGAGATATTATTCCACTGGTGTCA
>JAFUTR010000032.1 GCA_017477845.1 Bacilli bacterium | reverse complement strand
TTGTAATTTGATATAGTTGTCATTTATATTTCCTCCTTCATGTGGACAATATATCAGAGCATATTATAACACGTGATGTTTGAAAGATTAAGTGGAACATTAATAAATTTAGTGTCCAACTTAACTTTTCAATTAACATTAATAAATAATTTATCGTAAAAGACTTCCAAAAAAAAATTAAAGTGTTATAATAAATCTATAATAGAGGTGAAAGAATGAAGGGAATTAATGTAACTAGTGAAATTGGAAAATTAAAAAAAGTATTATTACATAGACCTGGAAATGAATTATTAAATTTAACTCCAGATAGTTTAGGTGAATTGTTATTTGATGATATTCCATTTTTGCCAGATGCACAAAAAGAACATGATGCTTTTGCTAAAGCATTAAAAGATAACGGAGTAGAAGTAGTATACCTTGAAGATTTGATGGCAGAAGTTTTAAGGTCAAGTGCTAGTATAAGAGCTAAATTCATAAAACAATTTATGGAAGAAGCTGGTATTAATACTATTAAATATAAAAGATTAGTTGGAAATTATTTAAGTAGTATAAATGATCCTAAAGAATTAGTACTTACAACTATGGCTGGAATTCAAGTAAGCGATATTTATGATGAGAAAAAGGATGTTGAAAAAACACTTGTAGATTTAATACAAACTCCTGACAAATTTATCGCAAAACCAATGCCAAACTTATACTTTACAAGAGATAACTTTGCAAGTGTTGGAAAAGGAATTGACTTACATAGAATGTATTCTGAAACAAGAAATAGAGAAACTATATATGCAGAATATATCTTTATGTATCATCCTGACTTTAAAGATGTTAACAAATACTATGATAGATCATATTCATGGCATACTGAAGGTGGAGACTTATTGAACATAAATGATCATGTAGTTGCAATAGGAATATCTCAAAGAACAGAACCAGAAGCAATTGATCAACTTGCAAAGAATTATTTTAGAGCAAAAGATTGTAAAATAGATACAATACTTGCATTTAATATTCCATCAAGTCGTGCATTTATGCATCTTGATACAGTATTTACTCAAATTGATAAATATACATTTACTTATCATCCTGGAATAATGGGAACTTTACAAGTATTTGAAATTACTGAGGGATTTGATCCAAACACATTTGAAGATTTAATTGTTAAAGAGATTAATGCACCACTTAATGAAATATTAGAGATGTACTTACATCATCCAGTAAAATTAATTCCTTGTGCAGGAGGTGATAAAGTAGGTGCTGAACGTGAACAATGGAATGATGGATCTAATACACTTTGCATAGAACCTGGTGTTGTAGTTGTTTATGATAGAAATAACGTTACTAATGATGTTTTAAGAAAAGAAGGAATAAAGGTTATAGAAATACATGGAGCTGAGTTATCTCGTGGTAGAGGTGGGCCAAGATGTATGAGTATGCCACTTATTAGGGAGGAAGTTGAATGGTAAATTTAAAAGGTAGAGATTTTCTTAAACTACTTGATTTTACTTCAGAAGAAATTGAGTATTTAATAAATTCTGCAATTGATTTAAAAAATAAAAAAAGACATGGAGTACCACATAGGTATTTAGAAGGTAAACAGGTAGCACTTTTATTTGAAAAAGATTCTACAAGAACAAGATGTGCTTTTGAAGTCGGTGCAAAAGATCTTGGAATGGAAGTTACTTATTTAGGACCTACTGGTTCTCAAATGGGTAAGAAAGAGACTATTGCTGATACAGCAAGAGTATTAACAAGAATGTATGATGGAATTGAATATCGTGGGTTTGATCAGACAATAGTAGAAGAAATAGCTAAATATTCTACTGTTCCAGTATGGAATGGATTAACTAATGAATTTCATCCGACTCAAATGTTAGCTGATGTAATGACAATTAAAGAAGAATTTGGAAGTTTTCAAGGGAAGAAATTAGTTTTTTGTGGAGATGCAAGAAATAATGTTGGAAATTCTTTAATGGTTGTATCAGCTAAACTTGGAATGCACTTTACTTGTTGTGCTCCAAAAGAATTATTCCCGGAAGAAAAATTAGTTGAAGAATGTCAAAAGATTTGTTCAAGAACTGGTGGATCTATTACATTAACTGAAGATATTATGGAAGGAACGAAGGACGCTGACGCACTATATACAGATGTTTGGGTTTCTATGGGGGAGGCACCTGAATTATGGGAAAAAAGAATTAATTTATTAAAACCATATCAAGTTAATATGGATGTAATGAAAAATGCTAAAGAAAATGCTATATTCTTGCACTGTCTACCATCATTTCATAATATAGGTACAACTATAGGAAAAGAAATATATGATAAATATGGATTAAGTGAGATGGAAGTTACTGATGAAGTATTTGAGTCTAGTCACTCAAGAGTATTTGAAGAAGCTGAAAATAGACTTCATACAATTAAAGCTGTAATGTTGGAGACATTAAGATGAGTAGGATAGTAGTAGCACTTGGTGGCAATGCCTTAGGAAATAGTCCTAAAGAACAATTAGAAATTGTAAAAAGTACAGCTAAGAATCTTGCTGATTTGGTACAAAAAGGACATGAAGTAATAATTACTCATGGAAATGGACCACAAGTTGGAATGATATTTAATGCAATGGCTCAAGTGGATCCTAATTCAACTGAAGATGATATGCCATTTGCTGAATGTGGCGCAATGAGTCAAGGATATATTGGATATCACTTACAACAAGCACTTGAAGCAGAATTTATGCAAAGAAATATGCGTAAAAAAGTTGCTACAGTGGTTTCTCAGGTTGAAGTTATGGAAGATGATCCAGCTTTTCAAAATCCAACTAAACCAATTGGAACTTTTTATACAGAAGAAGAAGCAAAGCGTTTAGCAAAAGAAAGTGGATTTACCTATAAAGAAGATGCAGGCCGTGGATATAGAAGAGTAGTAGCAAGTCCTAAACCTAGAAAAATATGTGAATTAAATACAATTAAAAAACTAGTAGAAGAGAAAAACGTTGTAATTACTTGCGGTGGAGGAGGAATTCCTGTTATATCAACTCCAGTTGGATATAAAGGAGTTGACGCTGTAATTGACAAAGATAGAACTAGTGCTTTACTTGCTAGTAATTTAGATGCTGACATGCTTTTAATATTAACTGCAGTTGATAAAGTAAAAATAAATTTTAGAAAGCCAAATGAACAATCTTTAACAAAGATTGATACAGAAGAAGCAAAAAAATATATGCAGAATGGAGAATTTGCAGCAGGCTCTATGCTTCCAAAAGTAGAAGCTTGTTTGTATTTTTTAAACCATTCTAATAACAAAAAGGCAATTATTACATCTTTAGAGAATGCTAAAGATGCAATTGTTGGAAAAACAGGTACAACCATTATAAAGAAGGAGGAAAGAAGTACAATGGAAAGTACAAACAAGGAAGAAAGAAAAAATGTTTCTTTAAAGAAGAACAAAAAGAGAGGACTTACTATTTCTGCTTTTACAATAATTTTAATCCTTACTTTTGTTCTTGCAATTATTACTCATTTTTTACCAGAAGCACAGTTTGCTGGTGAAGAATTAGTAGATGGTAGTGGAGTAGTTGGTGCCTCTCTATCACAAACTTTATTAGCACCAATTTTAGGATTTGCGGATGCAATTGATATCTGCTTATTCGTACTTATTTTAGGAGCATTCTTAAAAGTTGTTACTAAAACTGGAGCACTTGAAACTGGAATTGAAGTATTAATCAAGAAACTTAAAGGTAAAGAACTTGTATTAATTCCTATTTTGATGTTTTTGTTCTCTATTGGAGGAACTACTTATGGAATGCTTGAAGAAACTGTTGGTTTCTATGCAATTTTAAGTGTTGCTATGGTAGCAGCTGGAATGGATACTCTTGTTGCATCTGCAGTTGTATTACTAGGTGCTGGAAGTGGAGTTTTAGGTTCAACTATTAACCCATTTGCAGTAGGTGCTGCAATTGACTCATTACCTGCTGGTATTACAGTAAACCAAGGTACAATTATTGGAATTGGTGTTGCTTTATGGTTAACTAGTTACTTAATATCTACATTATTTGTAATGCATTATGCTAAAAAAGTAATTAAGAAAAAAGGATCTACATTCTTATCTTTACAAGAACAAAAAGCAATGGAAGCAACTTATGCACCAAGTGATGAAGCACAAAAGAAAAATCCAAAACTTACTGGAAAGCAAAAGTTTACTTTAATATTATTCTTAATGACATTTGTTGTTATGATAGTTGGATTTATTCCTTGGGGAAGTTTTGGTATTGATTTATTTGAAAAAGGTAATATCTTCAAAAATATTACTGGATTACCTCTTGGTGAGTGGTATTTCCAAGAATCAACTTTATGGTTCTTAATTATGACAATAATAATTGGTATTGTTAATAAAATGGGAGAAAATGAGCTTGTTGATACATTTATCGATGGAGCTGATGATATGGTTGGAGTTATTCTTGTTATTGCAATTGCAAGAGGTGCAAGCGTATTAATGACTCAAACACATTTAGATAATTATATTATCTATAATGCTGCTGATGCTTTAAGAAATGTTTCTAATGTTGTATTTGCACCACTTAACTATATATTGCATGTTGGACTATCTGTTTTAGTTCCATCATCTAGTGGTCTTGCATCACTTTCAACACCAATTATGGGTTCTCTTGCTAATGAGTTAGGATTCTCTGTTGAAGCTACAATCATGGGTATGGTTGCAGCTAACGGACTTGTTAATTTATTTACTCCAACATGTGGAGCAATACTTGGAGGACTTGAACTTGCTAAGGTTGAATATACAACATGGTTAAAATGGGCAGCTAAAGTTATTATTACTATAGCTATAGTAAATATTGTTATTTTAACTGTTGCTATGGCTATGTTATAAAAATAAGCATTATATGGAAAAGCTTGACTGATGCTTTTCCATTTTTTTTAGGAAGTGTATTATGAAAAAGAAATTATTGTTGTTGCTATTTGTTCTAGTATTTGCTACAGCCTGTGGTAAGAAAAAAGAAAAATTAGTTCTTGCTACTGAAGCTGGTTTTGCGCCTTACGAATATTATTATAATAACGAAATAGTTGGAGTAGATATTGACATAGCAAAAGAAATAGCAGATAAACTTGATATGGAACTTGTAATAAAAGATGTTTACTTTGATTCAATTATTACAGAAGTTAAAACTGGTAAAAGTGATATAGGTGCAGCTGGAATTAGTTATACCGAAGAACGAAGTCGTGAAGTCGATTTTACTATTGATTATATGGAATCTAGGCAAGTACTTATTGTCAAAAAGAATAGTAAAATTAACTCAATTGATAAAATAAAAAATGGTAAAATTGCTGTTCAATTAGGAAGTGTTGCAGATAGTTATTTAACAGAAGAATATAAAAATATAACTGTTATTCGTGAGAAGAAATTCTTAGCAGCAATACAAGATTTGAAAGATGATAAAGTAGTAGGTGTTGTGATGGATGAAATCCCAGCACGTGAGTTAATTACTGATGAACTTGTTATTCTTCCTGATCCATTAGTAACTGATCACTATGGAATGGTTGTTAAAAAAGGAAATAGAGCTCTTTTAAATAAAATAAATATGATTATCGAAGAATTAAAAGAAACTGGTAAAATAGATGAATTTTTACTTTCACATTTAGGAGTTAAAGAAGAGTCTTCTTCAAACAATCTAATTGATAAATTTTATTATAGTGTTATTTTTGATGGAAGATATAAATATATATTTGAAGGACTTAGAAATACTTTATTAATTGCACTTGGTGCAGTAATTCTTGGTATAATTCTTGGAACTATTTGTGCAGTTATTAGAAATATTCATGATAATACAGGTAAGTTAAAATTATTAAATATACTTGCTAAAATATATGTTACAGTGATTCGTGGCACACCATCAATACTTCAATTGATGATAATGTACTATGTTATATTTAAAGCATTATCAGTTAATATAGTGCTCGTTGGTATTTTATCGTTTGGAATTAATAGTGGAGCGTATGTTGCTGAAATAATAAGAGCTGGATTTAATTCAGTAGATAAAGGACAAATTGAAGCAGGTTATGCTCTTGGGCTACATTACTCTCAAGTTACTTCTAAAATAGTTTTTCCAATAGCGTTAAGAAATATTTTACCAGCTCTTGGAAATGAGTTTATAACACTTGTTAAAGAAACATCGGTAGGAGCATATATTGGTATTTTAGAGCTTACAAAGTCTTCTGATATAATTGCATCGCGTACATATGATTATTTCTTTCCACTTTCAATTATTGCGATAATTTATTTAATAATTACTTTAGTTCTTACTAAGTTATTTAGTATTATGGAAAGGAGATTGAATCATGCTAGAAATTAAGAACCTTAAAAAAGAATTTGGCTCTAAGAAAGTATTGAAAGGTATTAATTTAAAAGTAGAAAAAGGTGATATAGTAGGTGTTATTGGGCCTTCTGGATGTGGCAAATCTACTATGTTAAAATGTATTAATTTACTTGTTAAGCCAACTAGTGGACATGTAATTTTTCTAGGTGATGATTTAGTTGATAATAAAAGATTCGAAGTAATTAGGCGTAAGATTGGAATGGTCTTTCAACAATTTAATTTGTTTGAGAATATGACTGTTTTAGAAAATATTACACTTGCACCGACTTTATTAAAAATTATGTCTAAAAAAGAAGCTGAAAATGAAGCTTTAGCACTTCTTGATAAAATAAATTTAAAAGATAAAGCTAATAGTTATCCTCATGAACTATCGGGTGGGCAAAAGCAAAGAGTGGCAATAGTTAGAACGCTTATTATGAAATGTGATATTATCTTATTTGATGAACCAACTAGTGCACTTGATCCTGAAATGATTGGAGAAGTTACTAATTTAATGAGACAAATTGCAAGAGATGGAATGACTATGGTTATAGTGTCACATGAAATTAATTTCATAAAGAATTTTTGTACAAAAGTAATTTTTATGAGTGATGGAATAATACTAGAAGAGGGATCTAGTGATGAAATATTTAATCATCCAAAAAATCCTAAATTAATTAATTTTTTATCTAAAATAAATAACATTTAAAAATAAGTTTTTACTTCTTAGAAGTAAAGACTTTTTTGTTGTATTCTTTAAAAATTTTTTATATAATTTTTTTGGGTGTTAAATATGAAGAGAAAAATAATTACTAATACTTATTTAAGAGAAGCTACTAAATATCAAATAAAGTTGTTTTTAGATGAAAAAGATTATTACGTTTCAGTAAAAAAACTAATAGATGTTACTGATAAATTTATAATTTCAAATAATATAGTTGCTATGGATAATGGTTATTATATACTTGAAATAATTCCAAAGAAAGAGAACTATGCTTTGAGAGTTTTCTTTAATGATAAAAAAGAAATAATCGAATACTATTTTGATATTATAAAAGGTAGTGGGTTAGATGAAGTATATAATGTTCCTTATTTTGATGATTTATATTTAGATATTACAATACTTAATTCTACTAAAGAAATAAAAATAATAGATGAAGAAGAATTAGTAACTGCATATAGAAATCATGATATATCAAGTGATGATTATCATCTTGTTTTGAATGTAAAAGAAAAACTTCTTAAAGAAATAAGAAGTTGGTCTAATAAATTATTAAAGATTGATTATCAAAAATATCTTAAAGATTTTTAATTATCCGACTAGCCATTTATGTTTTTTTACGCTGTAAAGTGGTAGTAGTGGGATAATAATAGGCGTTTTTCTTGTATATTTTTGATATTCTATATCATTTCCATATGTTCTATCTTGTCTTAATTCGAGGCGTCTTGCTCCACTAAACATTATGTAAATGATACCTAAAAAACCTATTATTGCTATTAGCCATTGTCCAATGCTTGATAAAGAAGAGATTCCTGTTACAAATATTCCTAGCCAAATAATTAATTCCCCTAAGTAGTTTGGGCATCTTACTATTTTAAATAAACCAGAATCACAGAATCTAGATGGATTCTTTTTCTTTGCTTTACTTTTTTGATAATCAGATAAAGTTTCAATTATTATTCCTATAATTGAAATAATAATTCCTATAATAAATATGGTATCTATTCCATCATTATTTACGTAACGATAAATAATAGGAGAAGTCATTAAAACATATAATAATGCACAACTAATCCATAACATTATTTTAATTATCAAAGTCATATGAGATCCATCCGATATTTCATTTTTCATCTTTTTGTTATATGACGTGCTTTTTAATTCTCTTATAGCTAAATAACTACCAAGTCTTAATCCATATATAATTAAGACAGTACTTGATATAATATTTGCCATATTTAAATTATCTTTATATAGTATTAGAAGAGAAAGGCCTATTATTGAAATAGAAAAACCATATCCTAAAGAGATAAACCAAACATATTTTTTAAAGCCTATTAGACAAGTAATTAATACCAAAACTAATACAATTAATACTTCATTTGTTATAATCATTTTTTATTCACCTCATATATATTATATCATTTAGTTATTATTTTATATGTTTTTTTACAATTTTTACACTAATTATCAAAATTGTGTTATTATATATTTAGAGGAAATAATATGACAAATAGAAATAACATAAATGAAAAAAAATTTATATTTATTAACTTAAAAACGATAATAAAATTTGAAATAATATACAAGCTATTAATAGCAGTTATTTTTATCCCATTTGTGTTAAACTTTTTTAATTTATCGTTAACTATTTCAAATTTAAATTATATTACTTTTTATAATTTATTAACATATTTATCTAATCCTATTTCTTTATTAATATTATTAATTCTTCTATTCTTTTTAACAATTATAATTATATTTGATATTACTAATTTAACAGTTTTATTATCTTTTTCTTATAATAATAAAAAAATAGGACTTAAAGAGTGTCTATTAATATCTTACAATAAGTTTATAAATTTATTTCACTTAAAAAATATATGTTTAATTTTTCTTTCTATATTTTTAATTCCATTTTTGAATTTTGGTTTTAATTCAGTTACAATTACTTCAATTAATGTATTTGATTATTTAATTAATTATATTTCAAATAGTTATAATACTTTAATTATTTATTTTCTAATATATTTGTTATTCTTAATTATTGTTTCAAGATTTTTATTATCTATTAATTATATGATTTTAGAAAACTGTAGTTTATCTGATTCATTTAATAAAAGTAATAAATGTTTTAATAAAATGTCATTTTTGTCTAAGACAATATTTGTAATTATGAATTTTTTATATTATTTTTCTTATGTTATATTCATAATATTAGGTTTTTCAATTATATTATTTGTGGGAAATATTATTTTTTATGGTGATATCAAAATAATTAATTATTTATTGTTTTTTATATTTTTTATTTTATCTACTTTTATTAGTCTTTTATATTCTTTTTATTTAAATAATGAATATTACAAAAATAAAAGACTTACTAAAGGGAAGGTTGCTCCTATTAAGTTCCATAGATTAGTTGTTTCTATGCGATATAAAAGAATTTTAAAACATAGTTTTTTACTCATCGTTTTTTTATCATTGCTTTCGTTATCTATGTTTACTTATTATTTATTAAGTGGTAAAGTTTTTTATAAAAATAATTTTATTAGAGTGTTAGAAATAACAGCACATAGAGGTGCTAGTAAAGATTTCCCTGAAAACACTATGGCATCATTTATAGGTGCTAAATCATATGGAGCAGATTGGATTGAACTTGATGTTAGGCAAACAAAGGATAAAAAAATTGTTATATTACATGATTCGAATCTAGAAAGAGTAACTGGTGTATTTAAGGAAGTAGGAGAAGCATTATATGATGAGATTTATCCACTTGATGCAGGATTTTATAAAGGTGATAAGTTTAAAAATGAAAAGGTTCCACTTCTTGAAGATGCTATTAGATTTGCAAAGGATAATAATATTAAACTTAATATAGAAGTTAAACCGGTAGGATATGAAGTTGATTTTGAAAAAGATATTATTAATCTTATTAATAAATATGATTTTAAACAAAATTGTGCTATTGCATCTCAAAGCTATGAAGTTATAAAAAATGTTAAGATGATTGATCCTTCTATTAAAACAGTTTTTGTAATGGGAGAATACCATGGAAATGTATTAGATTTTATTTATGCAGATGTTTATAGTATTGATTATAATTATTTAAATGAAGATATTATAAATAATATTCATAATGGGGGAAAAGAAGTATATGCTTGGACAATTAATAAAAAAGAAATAATGGATGAATTACTTGAATTAGGTGTAGATAATATTATTACTGATAATATCGGTCTTGGTAAAGAATTAATCAATCGAAAAAAATATGGTGAACTATTTACTGATTTTATACATGTTTTTAAATAAATTAGCACTTATGCTTGACAAGTGCTAATTATAGTGGTATGATTAAAATGTAATAAGAAAAGATAATACTTATTACTTAAGGTATTAAAATTATATACTTTAATGAAAGGATGATGATATATATGATGTTAGTACCTAGAAGAAATAATTTTGATTTGTTTGATGATTTTTTTGAAGATGATTTTTTCCCAAAAAGAGAGAGAAATTTAATGAAAACAGATATTAGGGAACTTAAAGATAAGTTTATAGTTGATGTTGATTTACCTGGATTTAGTAAAGAAAATATTAATCTATCACTTCAAAATGGATATCTTAATATTCATGCTAAAGTAAATAAACATGAAGAAAAGAAAGAAGAAGAAAAATATGTTCGCCGCGAAAGATTTTTTGGAGAAACTTCACGTAGTTTCTATATAGGTGAAGATATTAAAGAAAGTGATATTAATGCTGAATTTAAAAATGGTATTTTAAAAATTGAAATTCCTAAAAAAGAAGAAGAAAAGAAAAATAATTCTTTAAAACAAATCGAAATTAAATAGGATATTAGTTATAAAGGACTAGATATAGTCCTTTTTTTGATATAATATATTTTTGGAGGTATTATATGAATTTTTGTGATGATATATTTAAAAAATCTAAAGTAAATTATGACAAACTTTCTTTATATGGTTTTGTTAAAAATAATAATATATATAAATATTCTAAATTATTTTTAGATAATCAATTTGAAGCATTGATAACTATTAAAAATGATAAAGTTTTTCTTAAAGTAATTGATAAGACTTTTGATGAAGAATATACTAATATTTACATAGAAGATAATTCTTTAGGATTTGTAAACCACGTAAAAGAAGAGTGTAGAAACATTCTTTTAGATATAAAAAATAACTGTTGTGATACTTTGAATTTTATTGGAGAACAAGCTAATAGAGTGTCTTCATACATTAAAGACAAATATGGAAGTGTTCCAGAATTTTTGTGGGAGAAGTATAGTGACTTTGGAGTATTTAGATCAGATAAAAATAAAAAATGGTTTGCAATAATTATGAATATATCTAAGTCAAAATTGGATGATGAGGATAAGGAGGTTGAAGTATTAAATTTAAAAGTAGATGATCCTACTACTTATTTAGATAAAAAAGGCTTTTATAAAGCATATCATATGGATAAAAAATCTTGGATTACAGTTTTACTTGATGATACTTTATCTGATAAAGAAGTATTTAGTCTTATTGATAAGTCTTTTAATATAATTAATAAAGTAGAAAAGTGGATTATACCTGCTAATCCTAAATACTTTGATGTAATGTCTTACTTTAAAAATAATAAAATAATAGAATGGAAGCAGACTACCAACGTAAATGTATCTGATATAGTTTACTTTTACTTCAGCGAACCATTTAAAAAATTGATGTATAAGTGTGTTGTACAAGAAAAAGATATTCCTTATGAATATAAAAGTAAAAATGTTAAGATGGATAAAGTTATGAGACTTGAAGTGATGGAAGATATTTCCTCTTTAAACTATACATTTGAATATTTAAATAAAAATGGCATAAAAATGATTAGAGGACCTAGAAAAATTAATGACTTGATAGTTAAATAAATAAAAAAATAAAAGTTATTTCAAAAAATGCAAATAACTTTTTTTACTTATTATATTTCTAATAGTTTATTTAATATTTCTTCTGTTATTTTTAAAGTTACATTATCTTTATCTTCACTTGGATTAAATTCAACTAAATCGACTGATTTAATTTTATCTTTATATTCTATTAAGATATCTGCTATATCTTTTGCTTCTTCAAAAGTTAGGCCATCTTTTGCTTTTACTGATACACCAGGTGCAATTAAAGGATCTATTACATCAATATCAAAACTAACATGAAGTCCATCTGTTTTTTCTAGTGCTTCATCAAGTGCTTTCTTAATAATCTCTTTAGCTCCTTTTTTCTTAATATCATTTGTTGTATATAATTTTACATTAGCATAAGAAAGATTATCAAATTCAGCATCTTCAATGTCTCTTCCTCCAACTAAAATAGCATTTTCTCCTTTAAAGTATTCTCCATCAAAAAAATAAGAAAGAGTATCTTTATTAATTCCACATACTGTTGCAAATGGCATTCCATGAATATTTCCTGAAATAGTTGTTTCCGTTGTGTGAAAATCAGCATGAGAGTCTATCCAAACTATTCCAATATTTTTGTTTTTCTTTTTACTAGCAAGGCATGATGCAATGGCAATACTATGATCTCCTCCAATAGTTAAAACTTTTTCATCTATTTTTAAAATCTCATTATATAACTTTTCATTAAAAGAATTAACATACTTCAAATTTTTTAATTTATTTTCTTTTTCTAATTCCTTTTCAATATCTTCTTTATCTACTTCGATAGAAGATATACCTTTATTCTTTA
Source organism: Bacilli bacterium (assembly GCA_017477845.1). GTDB lineage: Bacteria > Bacillota_I > Bacilli_A > RF39 > UBA660 > RUG13868. The sequence goes on along the minus strand of JAFUTR010000032.1, from coordinate 4,303 downwards.
ATAAAGCATTAGGAGCAAGATTACTTCCATTAACATGGACTCCTAAATCGCTGCATGCTTTTACAATTTTCATATTAATCACCAATACCAATAATAAAATAAAAATAATCTTTTTACAATAAATTAGACTTAATTTTACTTTTTATTTAAATTATTTTTATTGTGTGATAAGATTATATTGTGAGGTTAGTATGAAAAAATTATTAAAAGAAATATGTGATTGTGATTATGATACAGAAATAACTGGAATTAAAATAAATTCTAAAGATGTTGTTAAAGGCGATTTATTTGTTTGTGTAAAAGGAGTTACTGCAGATAGGCATGAATATGTAATGGATGCAGTTAAAAATGGGGCTAGTGCTATTGTTGCAAGTAGAAAAATAGATGTTTTAGTACCTGTGGTGTATGTTAGTGACACTAATAAAGAACTTGCTAAAATATGTTCAGCTTTTTATAATCATCCAGAAGAAAAATTAAAAATATATTCAGTTACTGGGACAGATGGTAAGACAAGTACTACTACCATATTACAGGCATTACTTGGGAATAATGAATGCGGGTATTTAGGTACCAATGGAAGAAGTTGTGCCAAATTTAGTAAAGAAACTAATAATACAACTGCTGATAGTGATAAACTTTATGAATACTTTTATGACTTTTTAGAAGCAGGATGCAAAGAAGTATCTATGGAGTCGTCTAGCGAAGCATTTTATAGAGGAAGACTTGATAATATAAAATATGATATTGGTGCGATTACTAATATTACTAGAGAACATTTAAATATCCATAAAACATTTGAAAACTATATTGATTGTAAATGTCAACAATTTAGACAAATTAAGAAAGATGGGTATGCTATATTAAATAAAGATGATGAGTTTTACGAAACTGTATTAAAAGAAGTAGCATGCAAAAACATTTATACTTATGGAAAAGATAGTGATAATACATTACAAATAGTCTCTTATAAAGTTTATCCAAATAAAACTTTAATTAAATATAAATACAATAATAAAATATATGATATTGATAGTCCATTGCTTGGAGAATTCAATGTTTATAATCTTGCTTGTGCTTTATTAATGGCTATTGCAGCAGGTAAAAAAATAGAAGATGTAATAAAAAATCTTAAAAATATTTATATATCAGGAAGGCTTGAAATGCTTCCTAATATGGGACAAGATTTCTATGTAATGGTAGATTATGCCCATACTCCTAATGGAATTAGCAATTTACTTAATTTTGTACATACTCTTGATATAAATAGAAGTATAGTTGTAATAGGATCAGCTGGAGAACGTGATTTCTTAAAAAGACCAGTAATGGGGAAGACTGTTATTGATAATGCAAGTTATGCAATATTTACATATGAAGATCCAAGAAGTGAGGATCCTTTAAATATCATTAATATGATGGTAAGTGAAATAGAAGATAAATCAAGATATGAAATAGTAGTAGATAGAGAAGAAGCTATAAAAAGAGCAATATATCTTGCAAATAAAAATGATATGGTTTTAATACTTGGAAAAGGTAATGAAACATATGAGAAATTAAAAAATGAAACAATATATTTTAATGATATAGAAAAAGCAAAGAAGTATATTAAAGAAAGAGTTAAAAAAGATAATAAAAATAAAGTTGGTGTTAAGTAATGTTTGAATTTGATAAACTTGATAATGAAACTATTGAAAATATAGTGGATGATGTTTTATTACTGAAAGATAATAGTTTAAAAAATATTACTACAGTATTTACTAATTATAGGGTAGTTTTTCTTGATTTCATCAATAATTCAAGTGATGAAGATCTAAGAATTTCTCGAGGTATTCAGTATTTTAAGAAAAAAAGTGAAATATTTTCTTTTAAATACGAAGAATTGGGTAAAATATTAGATAGTGATGATGGTTTAAAAAAATATGTTTTGAAAGATAATAATTATTTCTTTTTAAAGAGTAAGATATTTTTTAAATTGTTAAGTGAAAAGATTATTTAATATAAATATCTTTTCTTTTTGTTATTTTTAATATAATATGCTATAATTGTTTTATAAAGTTTAGAGGAAGAGGTTTTTTTATGTTTATTGGTAAGTACAACAAATCTTTAATTATTAGTTATTTAGGAGTTACTTTTGCTGTTGTTGGAATGTATTTTCTTGCAACAAAGTGCTTTAAAAGTGCAATTATTTGTCTTATCATCGCTGGTGTTTGTGATATGTTTGATGGGAAAATTGCTAGAATGTGTAAGCGTGATAAAGATGAAGAAATGTTTGGAATTCAACTTGACTCATTAGCGGATACAATTGACTTTGTAGCATTCCCAATTGTTCTTGGACTTTCTTTAGGGTTTAATGAATGGTACAATGTTGTTAGTTACGTCTTACTTGCAATGGCTGGAATTCAAAGATTGTGTCACTTTAATGTCTTAGTTATTAATAAGAAAGATAAAGGCCCAGTTAAGTTTTATAGCGGACTTCCTGTTACTTCAACAGCAATTACATATCCACTTTTTTGGCTTATTTCTAATTATATTACAACTGGTGCATATCATATAATTTATACAGTTTTAACATATTTAACCGCGTTCCTTTTTGTATTAAATATTAAGATTCCAAAATTAAGAGGAGTAGCATATCCGATAACTGCAGTAGTTGCAGTAGTTGCGATAGTAATGATTTGTTTAATCTAATGAATACAAAAGTATATGATAGAAAAACAAAGAAAATAATAAATGAAAAAAGTCCCTCTGGGGCTAATTTTCTTTATAATAAGAAATTTGGAAGAATAATATTAAAATTAGTAAATAAAAGATTTATATCAAGTGTTGCAGGTTTTTATATGAATCGTAAAATATCTACAATTCATATTAATAATTTTATTAAAGATAATAAAATTGATATGAGTGATTATGAAAATGTTAAATATAAATCATTTAACAATTTTTTCTCAAGAAAAATAAAAAACGGTAAAAGAAAGTTTGATATGAATAAAGATAATTTTGTTTCACCAGCTGACTCTAAATTAATAATATATAAAATAGATAAAAATAAAGAATTTATTATTAAAAATAAAACATATACAATAGAAACAATTTTAAGAGATAAGAAACTTGCAGAAGAATATAAAAATGGATATTTTATGGTATTCCGTTTATCAGTTGATGATTATCATAGATATGCATATATTGATGATGGAGTAGTATTATATCAAAAAAATATTAAAGGAATATATAATACCGTTGGACCAATTGCTTTTAATCATTTTAAAGTATATGAAGAAAACCATCGTTATTATCAAGTTATGAACACATCTAATTTTGGGCAAATAATACAAATGGAAGTGGGGGCACTTCTAGTTGGTAAGATAGTAAATAATAATAAAAAAGAATTTATGAAAGGTGAAGAGAAGGGATACTTTCTTTTTGGTGGTAGTACTATTATAGTAATAGTTAAAGAAAATACTATTAAAATTGATGAAGATATACTTTCTAATTCATTAAATAATATAGAAACAAAAGTAAAGCAAGGAGAAAAAATTGCAAAAAAGATTAGATAATAGATATTTACAAATTAAAAATATAGAGTAAAATTGAAATTAAGGAGAGAAACTAAATGGAAGAAAATTATATTGAAATAGCAGAAGAGAAAATGCTTAAAGCACTTGAAAATTTAGAAAAAAGATTTACAACAGTAAGAGCAGGAAGAGCTAACCCAAATGTTTTAGATGGTGTGATGGTATCATATTATGGAGTTGATACACCTCTTAAACAACTTGCAACTATATCAGTTCCTGAAGCAAGACAATTATTGATTAAACCTTTTGATAGAAGTTGTTTACATGCAATAGAAAAAGGTATTTTTGAAGCAGATCTTGGATTTACTCCTAATAATGATGGTGAAACAGTAAGAATAGTAATACCACCACTTACAGAAGATAGAAGAAAAGAATTAGCTAAACAAGTTAAAGCTATGGGAGAAGATGCTAAAGTTGCTATTAGAAATATTAGAAGAGAAGCAATGGAAGATATTGAAAAAGCTAAAATGCCAGAAGACGTTGAAAAGGCAAAAGATAAAGAAGTTCAAGATTTAGTAAATGAATATAATAAGAAAATTGAAGAGATGTTAAAGGAAAAAGAAGAAGAGTTAATGAGTGTTTAACTCTTTTAATTTGTATTTTTAGAAGTTTTATGATATAACCCAAGTTTTGTAGTTAGATAATTAAAAAAAGTTTATTTTTTGTTGAAAATAGGCTTTTCTTTTTAATTTATTTATGGTATTATTATAATAGGTATATGATAATATAGGATG
>JAFUTR010000031.1 GCA_017477845.1 Bacilli bacterium | reverse complement strand
TTGTAATTTGATATAGTTGTCATTTATATTTCCTCCTTCATGTGGACAATATATCAGAGCATATTATAACACGTGATGTTTGAAAGATTAAGTGGAACATTAATAAATTTAGTGTCCAACTTAACTTTTCAATTAACATTATTATTAAAAAATATATAAAACTATTGAGTATAATAGTTTTTATTTGATATAATTATTTTGGTGATTAAAATGGATTATAGAATTACAACTAGAGATGAGAGGGAAACAATTCATGTCGCTCAAAATCTAGAATCTGAAAAATTTGAGAATATGATTATTTGTTTACAAGGTGATTTAGGAAGTGGGAAAACAATTTTTACTAAAGGTTTTGCACAGGCCTTAGGAATTGAAGAAAATATTACTTCTCCTACTTTTAATATTATAAAAGAGTATACTAATGGTGAATTACCATTATATCATATGGATGTTTATCGCTTAAATGGTAAAGTTGATGAGTTAGGTCTTGATGATTACTTTAATAAAGGTGGGGTAGTAATCATTGAATGGGCTGATTTAATAGAAAATTACTTACCTGAAGAAAGGCTCGATATTAAGTTTAAAATATTAGATGAAGAATCAAGAACACTTATTTTCATTCCTCATGGACAAAAGTATGAAGAAATCTGTGAGGCTATTTTATGAAAACCTTATATCTAGATACTTCATCTAGTTTTTTATACTGTGCTATATTAGAAGATGATAATATAATTGCAACTGTTTCTGAGAAGTTAGGTAATTCATTATCAATACTTACTTTACCTAAAATAGAAGAACTTTTAAATAATAATAATATTAATATAGAAGAAATTAATAAGATAGTTGCATGCAATGGACCTGGTTCATTTACTGGAATTAGAATTGGTCTTACTATTGCTAAGACTATATCGTGGGCAAAAAAAATACCTATAGTTTTGATTTCTAGTTTGGAAGCTATGGCTCTTTCATCTTTATCTTATGATTATGTTGTTCCGTCAATTGATGCAAGAAGAAATTATGTATATGCTTCAGTTTTTGATAAAAAAAATAATAGTTTTATTATGAATGAAAAATATGTTAGCCTTGATACTCTTGAAATTGTTTTAGATAATTTAGATGGCTCTATTTGCTATATTTCTAATGATGATATAAAAACAGATTATGATTTACAGCCATATATTCCAGATTTTAAGAGAATTATTGAGTTTGTAAAAGATAGAGAACCTGTCAATCCACATTTAGTTGATGCAAATTATTTGAAAATTACTGAGGCTGAAGAAAATTTTTTAAAGAGTAGTAATGATTAAAGATGTTTTTATAGAAGATAATCATTTGATTTATCAATTAGAAAGCAATTTCCCTACTTATTTTTTAAAAACTAAATTAAGTGATGATTTAAAAAATAATGTTTTTAGTAAATACTTTATTTATTTAGAAAATAGTAATATAATAGGCTTTGTGAATTACTATGAACTTTATGATAGATTCGAGTTAGCTTATATTGAGGTTGATATAAAATATAGAAATAAAAATGTCGGTTCTAAAATGATGGATTATTTAATTGATGTTGGGAAGAAAAAGAATATTATTAATATTACATTGGAAGTTAATGTTAATAATCAAAGTGCTTTAAACCTCTATAAAAAATATGGTTTTATAGAAGTTGCAGTTAGAAAAAATTATTATGATGGTGCAGATGGAATATTAATGGAAAGAAAGATGATTTAAATGAAAGATATGTATATTCTTGCCATAGAGACTAGTTGTGATGAAACTAGTTGTTCTATAGTTAAAAATGGTTCAATTGATGTTGCAACAATTATATTAAGTCAAATAGATATTCACACTAATTTTGGTGGAGTTGTTCCAGAAATTGCTAGTAGACATCATTTAAAAAATATAACAATGGTTATAGAAGGATGTCTTGATAAAGCTAAAATGAAAATGGATGATATTGATGCATTTGCCGTAACATATGGTCCTGGACTTATTGGTTCTTTGCTTGTTGGAGTCGAAGCAGCGAAAACTTTAGCATATATTTATAAAAAACCTCTAATTCCAGTTCATCATATCGCTGGGCATATTTATGCTAATAATATTACAAAAAAGATGGTTTATCCATTAATAGCACTTGTAGTTAGTGGAGGACATACTGAGTTAATATATATGAAGGGGGAATATGAATTTGAACGTTTAGGTGGAACTTTGGATGACGCTGTTGGCGAAAGTTATGATAAAGTTGCAAGAGTTATTGGAGTTGGCTATCCTGGAGGACCAGTAATAGATAAGATGGCAAAGATGGGAACTCACGAGTATAATCTTCCAATCCCATTAAATGATTCGAGTTACAATTTTAGCTTTAGTGGTTTAAAAAGTGCTGTAATAAATTTATCTCATAATTGCAATCAAAGAGGTATAGAGTTAAATAAAGAAAATTTAGCTACATCGTTTCAAGATGTAGTAGTTGAGACAATTGTAAAAAAAACAATTATGGCTTTAAAGGATAAAAATGTAAATCATTTGATAATTGCTGGGGGAGTTGCAGCTAACAGTGGAATTAGAGAAGAGTTAAAGAAAGAATGTGAAAAGAATAATATATATTGCAGTTATCCTGATTTAAAGTATTGTACTGATAATGCTACAATGATTGGGGCTGCTGCGTACTTTGCATATAAAAAGGGTTATACAGCTAATTCATATTTAAATGCTAATTCGAATATTGATTTAGTTTAGGAGGGTATTATGGATGAAAAAAATGAAAAGGTAAAATCAATTAAAATAAAAAACAAAAAAGAAGCTGAAAAGATTTTATCAAAAAAAAGTAGTTCTTCTAAGGTGAAAAAGAATAATAATAAAAATAAATTATCTTCAAAAACTACTATAAAGAATAATTCTACTAAATCAAATACAATTCAGATGCAGAGAAATATGGGAGCAGATACAAAAAAGAAAAAAAGTAATAATTCTAACATAAAAAATGAAAAATTGAAAAAGATAGGAAAAAAAACTACAAAGAAAAAAGATACTAAAACAAAACTAGAAATTCCTAAAGAATGGATAAGTAAATCATCTAAAACTAAAGCTAAAGAAGTAACAAGTAATACAACAAAAATAAGTGGAAAAATAAAGGAATCTATTTTTGAAGAAGTAGATGAGCAATTATTCCAAATTCAAAGAAAAAATCAAAGAGAAAAGATGAAGAAACTTCTTCTTGTTTTATTAATTGTTGCTGTAACTGCAATTTTAGTAATATATCTTTTATTTAAATATAATGGTTATGTAAAAAAGCAATTTAAAGTATATTCGGTTTATTCTGTTGGAGATAAAGTGATTTTAAAGGATTCAACAGTTTGGTATGTTGTAAAAGATAGTGATTCAAATGAAGAAAACATTATATTATTTAGAGAATATGTATTAGATATTAATGGAGATACAAAAATTGATAATAATGATAAATTAAAATATAATACTGAAAATAATCCAATTTTAGATGATAATAATGAAGATAGTGTAGCTTATTATTTAGAAAATACATATAAAAAAGAACTTCAATCAAATGTTGGTGAAATAATAAGTGTTGGATTGTTGACAACTAAAGAATTTATTAAAATAAGAGATAAAATGGGATTTGGATATGAATGGTCAGATGGTAATTGGCTTGCAAATAGGTCAATGGATAATTGGTGGATTGATTCAGAACAAAATGGCAAAGTATATGCAGTAAGTCCTAATGGATCGTTTAAATTGTACAATGCATCTTCCTATAATCTTGTTAGACCAAAGATTGAAATAAAGAAAGAATTTGTAAGTAAATATAAAGAAGATGAAGAATTGGAAGATAAAAATAATCAAAGCAATAATACTGAATAGTATTAAAGATTAGATGTGTTAATCTAATCTTTTTATATTATATTTAAAAGAATTATTTACATATTTCATCAAAACAAAAAGATTTTTTCACATATTTTTCATTTACTAGATATACTATTATGATATACTTATTATGGTGATAATATGAGAGACAAGCAGTTTAAGAATCTTGATGAGCAAATAGAAATATTCAAATTTAAGGGATTAGTTATAAATGATGAAAAATATGCTAAAGATATTTTGTTAAGAGAAAATTATTTCTTTTTAAGTGGATATAGACATTTGTTTATGCAAAGTGATAATCAAAAGTTTTATATAAAAGGTACTACTTTTGAAGAACTTTATAGTTTATTTATTTTTGATAGGCAATTTAGAAACATAATTTTTAAGAATTTATTAATTGTTGAAAATAATGCTAAATCAATTTTTTCTTACCAATTATCAAAAAAATATGGATATAAAGAGAATGATTACTTGAAACCAGCAAATTTTGATATGTCACCAGAAAAAAGTAGGCAAGTAAATGATTTAATTAAAAAAATGAAAAGGCAAGTAAGGGTAAATGGTAGTCAACATAGTGCAACAATGCATTATTTAAGTAACTATGGATATATTCCTTTATGGGTATTAGTTAAAGTATTGTCTTTTGGAATTATTAGTGAGTTTTATTCTATTTTAAAAGCGGAAGATAAAGCTTCAATTTCAAAAATATATAATATAAGTGTTGATGATTTAACTAATTATTTATCTATTCTTGCAAATTATAGGAATGTTTGTGCTCATGAGGATATTTTATATGAAAATAAAACTCAAAGAAGTATAAATGATACAGTTTATCATATTTTATTAGGGATAGAAAAAAAAGATGGTGAATATGTTAAAGGTAAAAATGATTTATTTGCATTGATAATTATTCTAAGACAAATTTTAAGAGATGAAGATGTTAAAAATCTTATACTTGAACTGGAAAGATTAATTAATAATTTAAGTATAAATCTTCATACTATTGGAATAGAAAAAGTCTTGGATAGAATGGGATTTCCATTGAATTGGAAAGAAATAGCTAATATAGAAAAGAGGTCATATAGTAATGAAGAATAAAATATTAACAATAATAGCTGTTTTTTTGGCATTTATAGCAGGAGGAGAACTTACTTATATTATATCTAAAGGAAACAATAACAATAATGTTATTAAAGGAAGTAATAGTGGAAATACTAGTAGTTGTTCAAATTGTATGAGTGGAACTATGGTTGTAGAAAATGGTGGTATTGAACAAACTGTAAGCAAAGTATATGATGCAGTTGTTATGATAAAAAATTATCAAAACAATAAATTATCAGGATCTGGAAGTGGTTTTGTTTATAAAAAAGATGATAACTATGGTTATATAATGACAAATCAACATGTTGTTGAAAATTCATCTAAATTAACAATTACTTTTACTAATGAAGAAGAAGTAGAAGGAGAATTATTAGGAGGGGATAAGTACATTGATATAGCAGTAATAAGAGTACCTGTTAAATATATTATAGCTGTAGCCAAAATTGGATCAACTGAAGAATTAAAGTTAGGTGAAACAGTGGTGGCAATTGGTACTCCAGTTGGAGAAGAATATTATAATACAGTGACAGGTGGGCATATTTCTGGCTTGAATAGAAAGGTTACAGTAAGTGTTGATTCTAATTCTGACTGGATACAGGATGTTATTCAACTAGATGCTTCAATAAATCCAGGCAATAGTGGAGGAGCTTTAGTTAACTTTAATGGAGAAGTAATTGGAGTTACATCACTTAAATTAATTAATTCTAGTATTGAAGGAATGGGATTTGCTATAAAAATAGAAGATGCTATGAAGCATGTTGATAAGCTTGAAAAAGGTGAAAAAATTGATAGACCACTTCTTGGAATTAGTCATGTTAATGTTACTGATACTTACTTATTGATGAGATATAATATTACTGTGGATTCATCAATTGAAGATGGTATTGTTGTTGTGTCTGTTGTGGATGATTCCATTGCTGATAAAGCTGGATTAGTAGTAGGGGACGTGATAGTTAAAATAGATGGTGTAGATGTTACAAATGCTGCATATTTAAAATATTTATTATATCAACATAATATAGGTGATACAATTACTTTAACTTATATGCGTGGTAAAGATGTTAAGACTACTAAGGTTACATTGACAGAAAAAGCAGAATAGATTATTATATAAATTAGTGAAAATAGGAATTATGATTATAATTCCTTTTATGTTATTATATAAGTATGATAAATACTTAGGGAGATAATTATGGAATTTAAAATATTGAATGAAGAACAATTTAGAGAGTTTTCTAAAAATCATAAATATGAAAGTTTTATGCAGACAGTTGAATTGGGTAACTTAAAAAATGAATTAGGAAATACTATTCATTATGTTGGCGTTTTTAAAAATAAAAAGTTAATTGCTGCTACATTATTATTGGAAGAAAAATCTATAATGGGCAGGAAGACTTTTTATGCACCAAGAGGTTTCTTAATTGATTATGATGATAAAGATACATTGAAATTTTTTACTGATGAATTAAAGAAGTACATTAAATGTCATAAAGGTTTTATGCTTACAATTGATCCTAATGTTATATATCGTGTTAGATCAAGTGAAGGAGAAATAATAAATGATGACAAAGAAAAAAATGATGTTTTAGTGAATAATTTAAAAGAGTTAGGATATAAACATTTTGGATTTAATAAGTATTTGGAATCTCTTCAAGTTAGATGGGAATATCGTTTAAAACTGGATAGGCCTTATGAAGAAATAAGCAAGAATTTTTCTAAGAGTACAAGAAAGAATATTGAGTCGTGTTATAAAAAAGGATTGTTAGTAAGAAAAGGAGCGATTGAAGATTTACCGTCAATGGAGAAAATATTTGAAAGTACATCAAAAAGAAAAGATTTTTTTTATAGGAGTTTAGATTACTATCAAAAAATGTATAAACATATGCATGAATTAATGACTATTTATATTGCTTATCTTAATCCTGATATTTATTATAACCATACTAAAGACTTACTTAACGATGAGAAAAAAAATAATGATGAGATACTAAAAAAAATGGAGACTAGTTGTGTGGGAAATAAGCTTCTTCATCAAAAAGAAGTTTCAGATAATTTAATTGAAAAATACAAAGAAGAGTTAGAAAAAGCAAAACAATTTAAGAAAGAATATCCTAATGGAAAAGACGTAGGGGTCTTATTATCAATGAAATCAGGTGATGAATATTTAACTTTATCAAGTGGATTATTGGAGGAGTATAAGAATTTTACTCCTAAATATGCACTTTATGATTCCCATATAAAAGATGCTTATGAAATGGGTTATAAATACGTAGACTTTTATGGAATTACGGGTGATTTTGAAAAAACAAATCCTTATTATGGTATTTATGAATTTAAAAAAGGATTCAATGGAAATGTAGTTGAGCTAGTTGGACAATTTTCTTTAAAGGTAACAAGTTTTTACAATTTTTATAATTTATTACGTAAAATCAAACATAAGATAAAAAAATAACTATGAATAAAAAAAAATAACGTTCATTCGTTATTTTTTTTAATCTTTTTTTGAGCTTTTTTTCTTATTTTTTTTCTATATAGTGGGATTAGTTTTGTAAAGATTAAGTACATAAATTTTTTTGTTACTAAATCAAATTCTCCAATGAATTCTACATAATCTCCACCAAATTTTTTTTTAAATTCATGTAGTCCTAATCTTGGATTGTCTTTTGATAAATCTCCTATTGTTCCAAATTGATCATACATTTTAATACCATGTTGATAGCAATACTTTATGTGCTCGTAATATACTTTGTAATTTGAATAACTATCCATAAGAATGTTGTGATTACCAGCATATAAAACCCATGCTTTATCTCCATATTCCATTATTACATGACCATTTAATATTATTTCTTTTTGATATTTGTCTCTTGCTTCTTGATATTCTTTAATATATTCTAAAAGTTTTTCTTTTCTTTTTTCTAATTCATTCTTTCTTGTTTTATTACTTTTACTTAAGTTTTCTTCTTGCAGTGAAATTAACTTTTTTTCTACTTCTTTTAATTCATCTTTATACATATTAATAACTTCTTCAGTATTAATACTTCCTATAAAAAGATCCATTTTGTTGTCTTTGTTATATATTTCAAAAAGATTTTTATAATAATCATATTCATGTGAAACAAAATCTTTTCTATTTTCTGTTAAGTCCATTAAATGACTGAATTCTTTTACATCTTCAAGTGTTCCTAATCTTACTTTTGTTTTTAACTGCTCACCTTTATTTATTCTTTGCTTTGTTGTTTTAGAAAAATTGTTTTCTATTTCTTCGAAAGATTTATTCATATCTATTCTAAAAGTATATCTAGGTTGCATAGTTTCAAAGTTTTTAGTAAATCCTAAATGTTTGAAGCCTAGTTCTTTTAATGATTCAAATACAATTTTTGGGTCTTTTTCTAATTGTATTTCTTCACCAACATTATTTTCTTTTCTCCATATTATATCTGGATCAATTTTTATGAAAATTGCTTTTCTTTTTTTTGCAAAGCTCTTAATTTTATTTGTAAACTCTTTTAATAGTCCTTTGTCATAAAAATCTATGACAAATCCTCTTGGCGAGTAAAAATAACTATATCCTAAAGGTAATTTTTTTTCAAGAAGTAATGCTGTTGCATGAAGATTTTTCTTTTCATCTATTAATCCTACATAATGTGGAGTAAAATTTTTGCATTTTTTTGAAAATTCTCCCCAGGCATAGCTTTGCAAAAAATGAGATTTTAATTTATGATTTTTAACAAATTTTTCATATTTATTTTTTTCAACGTTTTCTATAAATTCCATAATTATCACCAATAATAAAAGTATAAGCAATAAACAATTAAAAGTCAATTTTTGTGTGAAATGTTGAAAAAAAAATAATTATGATATAGAATGTATTTGGTGATAATATGAAGAAAATTATTATAATATTTTTATTGTGTATTTCTATTTCTTGTATGTTTTTTGGAATATCTAAATATTTAGAATATAATAATCTAAATATTGAATCTGATGATTTATCAAAAATGGATAAAGAAATAAAATTTTTAGATGAAAAAATAAAACAAAAAGAAGAAGAATATAGAAAATTACAGGCTGATAATAGTAGTTTGTTAGAGGAATTAAAGATATGGGAAGAAAAAGTAAAAAAAGTGGAAAGTTATTTATTGTAAGTTCTATTTTTTTATTATTAATATCTATAATATTTTTGTTAGCATATTTCTATTTTGATACAGAAATACACAAGACTGATAAAAAGAATGGGACTATTATTAAACTTAAAGAAGAAAAAAATGTATTATTAACTTCAAAGAAAGAAGAACTATCAAAGATAGAGGCTAATATTACAGAGCTAGATGATTTAGAAACTAAATTGTTTAATACTAAGAAAAAGTATTATGGAACTATTAAAGAGTTAGAAGATCAGATTATAAGTGGTAAAAATGATAAGAAAATAGCATATTTAACATTTGATGATGGACCTTATTATAATACATATAAAGTTTTAGATATTTTAGATAAATATGGTGTAAGTGCTACTTTTTTTACAACCACTATCAATGGGGAAAATTGTTATGATAAAAAAGATACAAACTGTTTAGTTTTGTATAAAGAATATGTAAAAAGAGGACATACAATAGCAAATCATACTTTTACACATGCTATTTGGAGAGGACTTTATAAAAGTGCTGATTCTTTTATTGAAGCTGTAATTAATCAAGAGAATCAAGTAAAAAAATATGCTGATGGATATAAAACTAATATTGTAAGATTTCCTGGAGGAAGTAGTACTGCTGGAAAGTTAAAGACTTCTATTATAGAAAAACTTCGTGAAAAAGGATATGGATGGGTTGATTGGAGTGCACAGGATGGAGATGGTGGTTCTTTAAAAAGTACTGAGGAAGCATGGAATAATTTAAAATCTTCCATTAATCAAGATATTGAAGTTATATTATTTCATGATTATAGTTCTATAACTACAGAAATATTACCTGAAGCAATTGAATATTTAGACTCAAAAGGTTATGTAATGCTTCCATTGTTTTATGAAAGTAATGTAATAAATAAATAAAAATGTTCTATTAGAACATTTTTATTATGTTAGAGCGATGTCTAGTATCATCATTGTGACAAATCCAAGAAGACTAAAAAGTGCCATTAAGTCTTTTCGTTCATTTGATTGACTTGCTGGTATTAATTCTTGTATAACGACATATATCATTGCTCCTGCTGCAAACGATAAAATGAATGGGAGTATAAGTCTTATTTTTATTACCATTAAAGCTCCTAATACACCTGCAATTGGTTCGACTATTCCACTTAATTGCCCCCAAAAAAAGGATTTGTTTCTTGAAAGGCCTTCTCTTCTTAATGGGACACTTACAGCTGTTCCTTCTGGAAAGTTTTGGAGAGCAATTCCAAATGCCAGTATGCATGCACTGCCTATTGTTGCACCGTCTAAATTATATGATATTGAGCCAAATGCTACTCCTACTGCTAATCCTTCTGGAATATTATGAAGTGTAATTGAAAGAATTAACATTATTATTCTTTTTAAACTGTTTTTTTCTTTCTTATTTTCATATTTCTTTTCAAAAATTTTATCTCCAATGAAAAGTAGTAGTCCACCTGTGATAAATCCTATAGAAGTTGTGAGCCATATGTTTATTTTTAGATTTTTAGCCATTTCAATTGCCGGAGAAAGAAGGGAAAAAAAAGAAGCTGAAATCATTATTCCTGCTGCAAAGCCCAGCATACCATCCATAATATTTTTATTTATATTTTTAAAAAAAAATACAAGTGATGCTCCTAAGAGAGTTATTAACCATGTAAAAATAGTTGCAATAAATGCTTGTATAATTGGATTTAAATTTATAAATGTATTTATCATTATTTCACCTAAATTAGTATATGCATGAAAAAAATAAGAATTGGGCAGTTAAACTATTTTTTTTTATTACAATGTGATATTATATTTTATGATCGGAGATGAGTTTATGCCAAATATATCAAGTCATATGGCTGTGGCAAAAAAAGTCAGTGAATTATTAAAAATAAACAGTGAAGATTTTTATAAAGGTAATTTAATACCTGATTTGTATAGAAATAAATTTAAAAGTCATTTTAAAACTGCTGGAGAAAGGTATTTAATTCCTGATATAGTCGTTGTTAAAAATAACTTGAATTTGAATAATATGAAGGATTTAGGAAAATTCGTTCATTTAATGTTAGATTATTACTATTTAGAAGATTATTTGGATGAAATAAATGATAATGTTTTTATTAATGATAATATATATAATGATTATGACATAATAAATGATTTAATTATTAAAAAGTTTAATATCAATATATCTTATTTGGAAAATATTTTATTGTCAATTGATGATGATATAGATCGTGATCTTTTATTTTATAATCTTGAATGTTTAAAAAAAAATAAAAATGGTGTACTAAAATATTTGGAGGAAAAAAAGTTTCTTTCTTTTTTGGAAAATGTTTCTTACAAAATATGTGATGATATTAAAAATAATATTTGAATTTATTAAAGAATTTGTTATAATTAAATTACATCTTATAAAGAGTGATGGAGGGACTAGCCCGATGAAGTCACACCAACTTATTAAATTAGGTGGTAATGCTAGATCTATAGGATAACTTTATACTCAAGGTTATCTTGAGTATTTTTTTATAGGATGTAGAAAGGAATTTTTATGATTGAAAAAGTAAATCCTGCTCATCCAGATAAAATAGCAGATAGAGTTGCAGGTGCATTAGTTGATTTATCTTATAAAAAAAATGATAAACCGAAAATTGCAGTTGAAGTTATGTTAGGACATGGTAATTGTCATGTTATCATTGAGTCTAGTGAAAAATTTACCAGAAAAGAAGTATTTAATATTGTTAAAAGAATTGTTGGTGATGTAAAACTTGATTTATTAGTTGTTTTACAAGATTCTATTTTAGCATCTAATCAAATAGGAAAAATAAGATGTGGAGATAATGGTATTTTTAAAGGAGTACCATTAAAAGAAGAGGATAGAAAGATTAGTTTGATTGCAAGAGAAATATATAGTAAGTTTCCCTATGATGGAAAATATATTTTAGATGGTGATAAATTAGTTATATGCCAGAGTAATGCTAAACGTGAGGAATTACTTAAATTGTATCCTAATGCCATAATTAATCCTTTAGGTTATTGGACTGGTGGTATTAATACTGATTCAGGTCTTACTAATAGAAAACTTGGTTCTGATATGGCTGAGTCTATTACGGGTGGTGGACTTCATGGAAAAGACTTATCCAAGGCTGATGTATCAATTAATATTTATGCTTTTCTTAAAGCACAAAAAACAAAAAAGACCGTTAAATTAAGTTGTGCAATAGGAGATGAATTAATTGATGGCAAACCATATGAAGAAATTGTTGAAATAGCAAAAGAATATATTAATAAAATTGGTGGTTTTGAAAAATTAGCTGAATGGGGATTATATTAAAAATATTATACGATTATATTTACTTTTTTCTTAATTCTTTTTATAATTATATTATCATATGAGGTAATAAAAATGGCGGTTGAAAAAAAGTATTATAGAGATTTAGATTTTATCAGAGCTATTTCGTGCATAGCTGTTTTGTTGTATCATCTTGATATATTAAAAGGCGGTTATTTAGCTGTATGCACTTTTTTTGTTTTATCTGGATATTTATCTTCTATATCATTTTTTTATAAAGATAAAGTGTCTATTTTTTCTTATTATAAAAATAGATTTATTAAATTGTATATTCCACTGCTAATTGTTGTCTTTTTAACAATCGCTTTTTATTCTTTATTTTCTTCTTTTAATTGGGTTAATTTAAAACCAGAAACTACTTCTGTACTTTTAGGTTATAATAATATATGGCAAATATCTACTAATCTTGATTATTTTACTAGGAGTGCAACTTCATTTTTTACTCATTTTTGGTTTATTAGTATTTTAATTCAGTTAGATATTATTTTTCCTATATTATTTCTAATTTTAAAAAAAATTGGCGATAAGGTATCAAAGAAATTATCATGTTGTTTTTTAACTATTATTTCTTTGATATTATTTGTATATCTTATTTGTTCTAGAAATGTTGATAATTTTATGAATATATATTATGGAACTGTAGCAAGATCCTTTTCGTTTATTGTTGGTATCAATATGGCTTTTTTTCATTATTATTTTAATAATTATTTTCCTAAATTTTTCTCAAGTAAACTATTGAATCGTGAAGTGTTCTATTCATATTTTGTACTCTTATTATATTTTTTTACATTTACTGTTGTTGATTCTAAAACTATTGTAGTTTTACTTATAATATCATCATTAATATCTTGTCGATTAATAAAATATGGAACAGTTTATTATGATAATAAAAAAACTTTTATAGATAAATTTTTTAATTGGATATCATCTTTTTCATATGAAATTTATTTAATTCAATTTCCTGTAATATTTTTCTTCAATGAGATTTCAATGAATCTTTGGCTTAAAATCCCTTTAATGATTTTAATTATTTTTGCACTTTCTTATATTATTAATTTTTCTTTAAATTATAAGAAGGATTGTGATGGAATAGTAAAAAAGGAAGAGGAAAAAATTACTTGTCTTGTTTTTATAATATTGATTGCTTCATTTGGATTATATAATTATGCTATTTCTAAGGATTATACAAGTGAACTAAAAAAATTGGAAGAGCAAATGGCTAAAAATGAGGAATTGCTGAAAATTAAGCAAGAAGAGTATAAGGCTAATTTAAATGAAGAACAAGAAAAGTGGAATAAAGTATTGGATGATTTGTCTAATGGTGAAGAAGAGATTAAGAAAATTGTAAGTGAACTTCCAATTGTTGGAATAGGTGATTCAGTTTTATTAGGAGCAGCAAGTAATATTTATCAGAAATTTCCGAATGCGTATGTCGATGCAAAAGTATCTAGGACAGACTATGAAGCAAATGCTGTTTTAACAAATTTATTAAAAAAAGGCTCTTTAGGAAATCCTATTATAATTGCTTTGGGAACTAATGGTCAATGTGGAGATCCTTGTAGAAAAGTAATATTAAATACTATAGGTGATAGAACTGTTTTTTGGATTAATGTTTCAAATGATTACGAAGTTCATGTTAATTCATCAATAGAAAAATTTGTTTCTCTTTACGATAATGTTCATTTAATTGATTGGCATGCAATTTCTCTAAATCATAATGAATATTTTGTTCCTGATGGAGTTCATCTCACCCCTTTAGGAAAAGAAGCATATACAAATGCCATATATGATGCAATTTATAAGTTATATTATGATGAATATCAAATAAAAAAAGAAGAGATTATTAGTAAACATGAAGATGAAGAGAAAAACAAAATTACGTTTTATGGTAATGATTTATTAATAAATGCTTTTGATGGTTTAAAAGAAAAATTCCCGAATGCCAATTATGAATTATCTAACGATTATACTTATGAGAAATTATTGGCTGAATTAAAAGAAGGTGTAAAAAATAAATCATTGACATATCGTGTAGTTTTTGGTTTTGATAATTCTTTTGAAATAACATCTTCTCAATATGAAGAAATATTAAAAATATGTAAAGATTATCAAGTTATTATTATTTCTTTGAAAAAAATGGAAATGAAACGTGAAAATTTGTATTTATTTGATTTCTATACCAGTATAAAGAACAATAAAGATTACTTAATGGTTGATAAGATTCATTTAACACCTAGTGGTAATAAAGAACTTGTTAAATTATTAGATCAAAAATTTAATAGAGAATAGTATATTAAAGAAAAGCATTCTTATGTGTTTTTCTTTTATTTATCAGTATTTTTTTATATAATAATGTTATAAAGGGTGTGTTTTTTATGAAAAAAAATATTGTATCTTTGTTAATATTTATTTTTTTATTATTTTTTGTGTTTGTGATTTTTACAAACTCAACTAACAAAAATAATGATTATGTTTTAGTGAATGTTGACAATCATAATAAAAAACATGAAAAAGATAGAGCTGATTTAATTGGAAAGATATTTACTAGAACATATAATGTTAATAATATAGCATTTAGTTATGATAATAGATATATGTATATTACTATTAGAGAATTTCAAAAAGAAGAGATTGAAACTGTAAAGGTTGAGAAAAAAAGGTTTAACTCGGTAACCGTTGGAGATAATTATGAAATGATTTTTAAGATAAAGAATAATATGATAAAAGATAATATAAAATCTATTTTTATGAATTCAGAAATACTTAATGTAAAAAAAACTGATAAAGTTGGATTGGAACAGATAAATGAAAAAATTGGATAATGTAAAAAAAATACAAAAAATGATTGATGAAGCTAAAAACATTGTGGTACTTACAGGAGCAGGAGTTTCTACTGCTAGTGGTATAAAGGATTTTAGAGGAGTATATGGATTATCTAAAGAATCTGATATTCCTATGGAAGTTTTGCTAAGTCATGATTATTTCTATAATGATACAGACGATTTTTATAAGTTTTATAGAAAAAACTTTTCAATAAAAAATGTTAAACCTAATTATGTTCATATGTTTTTAAAAAAATTAGAAGATATAGGAAAGTTAAAAGCTATTGTTACTCAGAATATAGATGGACTACATTCTTTAGCAGGTAGTAAAAATGTTTATGAGTTACATGGTACAACTTATAAAAATCATTGTGTTGATTGTTTAAAAGAATATGATTATAAATATGTTTTTTAGTCTAGTGGCGTTCCAAGGTGTACTTGTGGTGGAATCATTAAACCAGATGTTGTGTTATATGGAGAGGCACTTCCAGAAATGGTTTTAAAGAAATCTATAGAAGTAATTAGTAAAGCAGATATGTTATTAGTATTAGGCTCTTCCTTGGTTGTTTATCCAGCAGCAGGACTTATAGATTACTTTAGAGGGAGGTATCTTGTAATAATAAACAAGGATAGAACTTCTTATGATAGATTTGCTAATTTAGTTATAAATGATGATTTGGTTAAAGTTTTAAAAAAAATTAAACTATAGTGGTGATATAAGGACAATTAAATGATTGTTCTTTTTTTAATTAATAATTTAAATAAAAATATAAAAAAAGAGATTTACTCTCTTTATTTTAAATGCTCTAATATATCTATTATTTCTTCTTTTGTATAATTACGTCCAATAAATTCATAAACAATATTATCATATACAAATGTTGCAGTAAGTCTTCTCTTATCCCAACTATTTCCATAAATAACAGCTTTAGTATTTAAATTTTTTATTTCATATACTTGATCTAATTCCTTTTCAGCAGTTGCATCTATTCCTTCGAAAAATGGATGAACATATTTTTCTTCAGCAAATTTATTAAGAACAGTTATATTTACGGAAACAGCTTTAATACTTTCCCAATTTTGATCATTATTAGTAATAAAATCAGCCCACCATAATCTTGCTACTGCGATGCTACCATCTTTATTTAAATCGGTACTATATCCCATTATTTTAGTACTTGTATTGTCATAATCTAAAATATGAAATCCAAGATTATTTTCAACTTCATCATGGGACATATCGATAGGGTTTTCACTTTTCTTTGCACTTTTATTTATTTCTTTAAAATTTGCATTTTCAATAAGTGTTACTTTAGTTTCATTTTCAAATTCAATACCTGTAGACCAACTTTTAAAGAATTGTACTATTTGTTTTGCATTTACTAATGTTATAGATATAGTAAAAATAAGTAAAAATACTCCTATGGCATATCCTAATTTTTTATAATTAGATTTTTTCTTTTTATATATAGTTTTTCTTAAAATATTATTTTCTAATTCTTTACTGATTTCTAATGAACTATATGAATTTTGTATTTTATTTTTCATTATAATTTCCCTCCTTTATAATATACTTTAATTTATTTCTTGCTCTATAAAGTATTGTTTGAATATTCGTTTCTGATTTTTTCATAATAGTTGATATTTCTTTTATTTTATAGTTTTCATAATAATATAAGAATATAACAAGTCTTTCGTTCTTAGATAATTTATTTATCTCATCAAGTAGAAAATATTCTTTACTTTGAGATTTCATAATATTTTCTTCTTTTTCTGTTAAAGAACATATTTTCTTTTTCCATGATGATAAAAATATTGTTTTGCATTCATTGATAGTTACTTTGATTAACCATTTCTTTATTTCAATATCACTTTTTTCAAGAATTTTTTCTTTTTTATATAGCTTTATAAAAACATTTTGAACTATATCATCAGAATCAGAAAAGTTTTTTGTATAACTATATGCTAATCTATAGATATCATTTTTATACATGTTAAATATTCTTAAAAAATCTTTATCCATGATTAACCTCCTTTTGTTGAAAAGCTTTTCACCATAATAACTTTTTATTAATATAAAATATCACAAAAAAAATATTGAAAATCAATATTTTTTTAATATGGGTGTTAATTATATGCAATTTTTAATAATTAAATATAATATATTGAAGGGTGATGATTTAATAAAAAATATTATACTTAAATTCATAGGTACTGGTTTGTTAGACAATTATCAAGCTCATGTTAAAGTTTTTGATAATGAGAAAACATACTATTGTGGCAATTCTTATAATGGTGAGGTCCAATTATCTTTAGAAAAAAATAAAGTATATAGATTATATGCAGTTTTTAGAAATCAAATAGTTAATTCTGCATTTTATGTTACTGATCAAAAAATATATACTTTTTATTTTAATAATATTATTTATATTCCTAGAAGAATAGTCACCTTTCAACTAAATGATTTTTATTACAATATTCCAATTATGAAAGGAGAGATTTTACTTGGAAAAAATAATTAATATTACAAATGGTACTGGAACAAGTGAGTTAATTAATGGTAGTTATACAGTTTCAGCTAATGTTGTTGGGTATGACAATACCTCAATAAGTCCTAGTAGTTTTGACGTAGTTTCTGGGACAAATGAGTATTCATTTTCTATTGCAGCAAATGGAACATTAACACTTCATGTTACTGATGATGGTACAGTAAGTGGAAATCCAATTGTAGGAGCTACTTTTGCAAGAGTTGATAGTACTGGTACAGAATATGGAAATCTTATAACAACAAATGAAAGTGGAGATGCAGTATTCGAAAATGTTCCTTTTGCTACAACTGATGCACCTCTAATTTATTATAAGCAAACTGCATCTGATGGTGATCATGAATTTAGTACTGATGTTCAAAGTACTTCAATGACTACTAATCAGGAAACTATTCAAGTTGAAAATGCTTTAGGTGCTACTAGAACTATTAATTTAGTAGATGCGAACTATGCTAATATGCCAATAAGTGAAGCAACAATTACAGTAACTAATTAAAATAATAAACTCTAAATTGATTTTAACTTTTTAGAGTTTATTTTTTTTCACATCATTATTAGTTTTACATACATTAATATAGGTGATTATAATGAATGGAAATACTACTAAAAGAGTAGTTGTTGATGCAGGACATGGTGGAAGTGATCCTGGAGCAGTAAATGGTAATATAAGAGAAAAAGATTTTAACTTAAAATCTGCTAACTATATATACAATAGATTAAGAGAATTAGGTGTACCTGTTGCAATAACTAGAACAGATGATGAAGATATAGGAAGAAATGAAAGACTTAGAAGAATGCTTAATTCTTTTGGAAATGATGAAGATGTTATAATTTTATCAAATCACATAAACGCTGGTGGTGGCGATATAAGTAATTATTAAGGGTTAAATTTAAAAAAATTATTTAATCTCATAATAGCCTTTAATTATTTTACCATTTTCATCAGTATACTCTAAATTGTATTTATAGTTATTATTTAATGAATCTTTTATACTAAAAATTATTTCATTATTTGATTTTTTAAAAGTATTTTTATCAGCATAAATATAAATGTTAAATACTACACTTTTGTCTACAACATTACCATATTTTGAATAATACTTTATTCCATTTATTTCAATATAATCTAATATTAATATAGCTTTATCTGTATTCTTAAAAATAAGAGTAAAAAAGCCTTCATTTTTTTTGCTATCATTTTGATAAAAAGCAAAATCAACAGCATTTTTATAATCATAATCTTGTTGAGGATCTATAACATAGAATAATGGTTTGTTAGCTATCCTAATTTCTTCTTTCCTTTTTTTGTTTTCTGATTTTATAGTTATTAACACACCAATTAATGTTAATCCACCACCAATTAATGCTGAAACAATAGGCATAATAATATTTGTAATAATTTCATTGCAGTCCATAAAGCAGACCTCCTTAAATTACAAATATTATATCATATCTTTTCCTTTTCTACCGTAAGGATTATGAACTCTATTATCTTCATATTTAAAAGTATGAGTATCAAGTAGGTCATATCTAAATTTAATAGTGATGTTTCTATCTTTATCTGCTTCAATTCTTTCAATTAATGCAAATAATAATTCCTTATTTGGGTTGTCTAAGTTTAACAACCTTTTTATTTTGTTTATGTAATTTGGAAGTTTATCTGCATTATTCTTTCTTTTTTCTATTTCAATATTTATATCTTCTAATTGAGAATTTAACTCTTTTAATCTTTCATCATATGGTTTAGACAATAACTTATACTGTTCAGGAGTAATATTTCCATCCAATCTATCTTGATAAATTGTTTTAATCATATCTAGTATTTTATTTTGTTCTTTAATAATATCTTCTTTTTGTTTTTTATAATCATTACTATTATTTTTAGTTCTAATTAAAACCTCGTTATTTAATTCATTTATGTCTAAATCATTAAATAGTTCTAATAGTAATTTTTTAATTTCTTTTAAGACTATTTCTTCAAAATAATCGTAGGCAAAAAAGTGAGATGTGCATAATTTTCTTACAGGATCTCTTGTATATTTATTACAATTAATACACCAATAGTCTTGTTTTTTTCTATAAAGAACTCCAAGTCTATTACCACATTCTTTGCAGTAGAGTAAACCTTCTAACAATCTTTCTTTTCTTTCTCTTTTTTGATAAGTTCTATTCTTATTTTTAGTCTTTTTATTGATAAGCATAAATGTATCTTTATCTACAAGAGGTTCATGTGTATTTTCAACAACTACCCATAAGTTTTCATTTAAAGTAACTTTCTTTTTCGATTTATAACTTATGTTGGTTTGTGTATGCTGAACCATGTCTCCAGTGTACATTCTATTCTGTAAGATGTTATGAACAGAGTGAATAGTCCATTTATCTTTTTCAATAACTCTACTAGATTTTGGCATATTTTTATATGATGCAGGAGTAGGAGCACCCATCTCAGTTAGTCTTGTTGCTATTTCACTAACTCCAATATTATTAGCTCTCCATTCAAATATTAATTTAACGTATTTACTAACTTCAGGGTCAGGTATAAGGTGTCCTTTATCATTTGGATCTCTCATATAACCATAGCTTGGTTTACTACCTATAAACTTTCCATCTTTTCTCTTTGAGTCTAAAACATTTCTAATTTTTAAAGAGTTTTGTTTACTATAGTAATCATTACAAGCAATTATAAAAGTAGAGGAGTCATTACTAGCTTGAACCTTTGCACTGTCATAGTTTTCTACGATAGATATAAATCTTACATTATTTTCAGGAAAATATGATTCTATATAATAACCAGTCATTACATGATCACGACCAAGCCTAGATAAGTCTTTAACAATTACTAAATTAATCTTTTTTGCTTTAATATCTTCAATCATTTGAATAAATCCAGGTCTATCAAAATTAGTTCCAGAATAGCCATCATCAACATATTCATCTATTAAATTGAATCCATTATTTTTACAATAATTTCTTAAAATTTCTTTTTGATTGGATACACTTTCACTATCAGATTCATATTTCTTATCTTTATCTTCTTGTGAAAGTCTGATATAAATACCAGCATTATAATCCAAGTTTGATAAGTAACTATAATTCATTTATTATCTCCTTTGTTTTTGTTACTCATCTCCCATAAGACAGTAACATTATATTTGATTTAAAAAAAATAAGCAAATGTGAGAGTTTAATTGCTCTCACTAATTTGCTTAACTAAGTACTTAATAATTAATTCTTTAAATAATTTATCCTTATCTTTTTCCATACTTAAATTTATGTTTTCAATTACTATATTATTCATATTAACCTCCTCATTTATTCTTTGCTTTTGTCTTTTGTAATATCTTTTTATTTTCATATTTATTAAGCATTCTATCTAATTGACTTTCAAAAGCTCGAAAGTCATTTTTTGAATCCCAGTTAAATAAATCAGTTATTTTATCTTTTGTTTTACCAACAAGATATTGTATTACATAGAATGTTTTTTTAATGATTCTTTCAATAATACCTTTTAGTGATGCTATTTCTTTATCTTTACTTTTAATTGTTTCAGTTAGTTCTTTTATCTGTTTATCTTTACTTTCTAAAGCAGTCATTTGTTCATAATTTTTAGTATATAAATCCATATTTTTAAGTTCACGAACTTCATACTCAAGTTGATTGATCTTAGCATCTTTAGATTTTATTTTTGATTTATATGAAGCATTATCTTTATTGATCTCTTTAGCATATTGTTTTATTTTTTCTACATCTTCATTCTTATATTTGTTAAAGAAATCTTTAGTAGGGGATAATACTTCTTCAGTATTTAAGTTTATTATTTCTTTATTAGTCTCAAGTTGAATGCTATTTATTTCTTCATAAAGTTCTACATCTTTACTTAACTTTTCGACCTGAGCTTGTAAGTTTTTAATTGTATATTCTAATTTAGATTGATGTTCTCGATGAGTTCCAACGTGGCCTCTATCAAGATCAAATCCTTTAGATTTTATAAATTCATTGTATTCATCTTGGATTTTAGCAAAAGATAATTTACCACCTTTTTGTTTCCAAAATTCATCTGTATTTAAGAATTTTCCGTACTCAGTTGTATAAATAATGTCTCCTTTTTCATTTCTTTTTAGTACAGGATTTTGTTTTACAATACCATCTTTATTAGTGTTTTTTTTTATAATTCTTTTACCATTTTCATCAGTTTCAAATGTTTTTCTTTGAATAGAATTAACAATAGGTAAAAAGTAAAAGTGCATATGTGGAGTATCTTCATCCATATGAATTGAAGCGTAAACTACATTTTTTTTTCCAACAAAGTTAGATAAAAAATTAAAACTTTCATCGAAAAATCTATATACTTCTGATGGAATATCATCCTTACTTTTAATATCAGGACAATATATTTTTTCTCTTGGATGCTTTGATTTTTCTCCATAAACTCTTCCTGAATCTTTCATAGGAAGACCTAATTTTTTAAAAAAATCTGGTCCACTTGTTACTATACAACCATTCAATATATTTGTTTTTTCACCTTTATTAAAGTGAATATTATTGTCATAAATTTTTGAATATATTTTACTTTTGAGAGTAGAGTGACCATCAAGTCCAACATATTCTTTATTAAATTGAGTACGTTCTTTGTCATAATTTCCAGATCATTTTCTAGCATCTAATTCGACTCCAAGACCACCAATATCTTTAGGCTTTATTTTATTTTCAAACTTTAAAACTTGATAATCTATATTCAAATATGTACTCCTTTCTTTCAGTTAGTCATCTAGGTTTTAAATAGTGACTTATCTCACTAGGGCATAGCCCATCGTGAGTTTAAGGGAATCCCTTAAAAATCCCAATGTCTTGTTACAAAGATAGGAAAGAACAAAATGAATTTATTCCCTCCACTTGTGTAACAAGTGTTTTATCAATTTTTATCAAATTAATAAAACAAGAAAATGAATCACTATCGCCACTTTCATTTCTCCGAAACAAAACGTGCCACGTTAATCATTTTCATCTAATGAAGGCTCATGATATTCAAAATGATAAGTCCTTCCTTTGGAAGTCCTATACTCTGAAAAAGTTATGCCTTCATTAGCTAACAAAACTTTATTGTTTCATATGAAAAATATGACAAGCTTATCCAGGATTATCGTAGAGAGATTGAACACGCTGCTTTTACTGTGGAACAAAAGAGAAGAAATGCAAGGGATGCAAAGGGATACTTGGATGATATTTCAAAGTATCTTGATACTTTAGACAATGTTCCAGAAGATGTTAAAAAGAAATTAAAAAATATATATACATTATTGGGATATATAGATACTAAATATGATGCATTTATGATAGAAAAATAGGAATTATTTTTAATATATTGTTTTTTATGCAGACTTTTTCATTTAAGTATGTTACAATATAAATACATGTAAAGAATAAAGAGGACCTTATATAGAGCAAGATAGGGACTGACCCGATAACCTTGCACCAACCTATTAAGTTAGGTGGTAATTTCAGTATGATGAGGCAACTTATACCAAGAGTTGTTCTTGGTATTTTTTATGATTGGGTCTGTTCAAAATAACAATTTTTTGTTAAGATATATGCAGACAAAATGTGATTAAAATGGTAATATGATAATGATAGGAGGTATATGTATGATTCGATTAGCTACTGTGTTTAGTGGAATTGGCGCTGTAGAAGAAGCGATGAAAAAACAAAAAATTGACTATAAATTAGTATTTGCTTGTGACAACGGCGAAAGAGAATTAAAAGAATCTAAAGATGAAATTCAAGAAAAAATTAAAAAACTCTCTTATGATGAATCAAAAGAATTTATAGATAAATTATATACAAATACAGGAAAACCAAATTACATGGAAGAGTCATATGTGGCTAACTATGATATAGATAAAAAAGATTTTCACCAAGATATAAGATTTATAGATGGAGAGCATTATAAAAATAAAGTAGATTTACTTGTTGGTGGATCCCCTTGTCAAAGCTTTTCAATTATAGGTAAAAGAGGGGGATTTAATGATACAAGAGGTACTTTATTTTATGAATATGCTAGATTAATCAAAGATTGTGAACCTAAAGTCTTTATTTTTGAAAATGTTAGAGGAATATTAAATCATGATAAAGGAAAAACTTGGGAAACAATTCAAAATGTATTTAAAGAATTAAAATATAGAATTTATATTAACGATGATCCTATATTAAATGCTAGAGATTATGGAATACCTCAAAATAGACCAAGATTATTTGTTGTTGGAATTAGGGAAGATATAACTCTTGAAAGAGATTTCAAATTTCCTGAAAAAGAGGAATTAACAACTACTATGTTTGATTATCTTGAGGATATAGTTGAACCAAAATACTATTTAGGACAAAAAGGGTTTGAATTTGTTACTAACCCAAAATATAGAAATAGAGCAAGAGTAAACGAAAATATTATTATGTGTGAAAAAGCAAATCAACAATTTAATTGGAATGGAGATTTTGTTTTTGAAGAATATGATAATAAAAGACACAATGAAGAAATAATGAAGCATGCTTATTTATCTAAATGGAATGGAAAGACTGGCGTGATTAGAAAACTAACTCCTAGAGAATGTTTAAGACTAATGGGATTTAGCGATGATTTTAATATAGTAGTTCCTGATGTACAAATGTATAGACAAGCAGGGAATAGTATTGTTGTAAATATATTTGAGAGAATTTTAAAAGAACTTCAACTATTAAATATTTTTGATGATTCTTCTAATGAAACTAAATTGTTAACATTACATGATAGTAGTAAAAGAGAAAATAATCCATTAAATGAAGTAAATACTGAAAACGACGGTATTTTACGAGTAGGAACTTTGTTCAGTGGAATTGGATCACCTGAACAAGCATTGAAAAGACTAGGTGTTAATTATAAGTTGGTTTTTGCTTGCGATAATGGAGATATTGAAATTGAATATGACGCTGATAAAGAGATGAAAAAAATACGTTCAATGAAAACAAAGCAAGAAAAGAAAAAATATGTAGATAATTTATATTCATCGAAGAGTAAAAAGCATAATTATGTTAAAGAAAGTTACATGGCTAATTATGATATTAATGAAAATGATTTCCACTTAGATATTAATCTATTAGATGGAACTGACTATAGAGATAAGGTTGATTTACTTGTTGGTGGATCCCCTTGTCAAAGCTTTTCAACAGTAGGGTTTCAGGGAGGCCTTGAAGATACAAGAGGTACTTTATTCTATGAATATGGAAGAATAATTAAAGAGACAAACCCTAAAGTTTTCATTTATGAAAATGTAAGAGGATTAACTACTCATGATAAAGGAAAAACTTGGGCAATTATGCAAGAAGTATATGACGAGCTAGGATACGATATTCATCAAGATATTCTTAATGCTGAAGATTATGGAATACCACAAACTAGAAGAAGACTGTTTGTGATTGGATTTAGAAAAGATATTAAATTAAAAAAACAATTTGAATTTCCAAAAAAGAAAAAATTGAAGTTTTATTTACCAGATCTACTTTTATCTAAAGTAAAAGAGGGAAATTATTTATCAAAAAATGGGGAAATTGAATTAATTAATGAACCTGGTGTAGTTGACCAAAAATATATATTATCACCATTGTTAAAAAAATATGTTATGTGTTCAGGAACAAAAACATTTAAAACATCACTTGAAATTGATAGGAAAATAGCAAGAACAGTTTTATCAACTATGGGGAATAGACATAGAGCAGGTGTTGACAATTACATGACTGATTTAGGAGAAGTTAGAATGCTGACTGAAAGAGAAGCTCATAGATTGATGGGATTCCCTGATGATTATAAAATTGTTGTTTCACGTGCTCAGGCATATAAGCAAGCTGGTAATAGTATTGTTGTTGATGTTATGCTTGCAGTAATTAAAGAGATAATTAAGACTGGAGTATTTGAAGAATCGTGTTAGTAACGGTTCTTTTTTTTAACATATAATGATATAATTATAAATGGAAGTATATCTTAAGAGGTGAAATGTTATGAGTATGATTTTGGAAAAAAATCAAAATAGAATAAAAGTGATTATCCCAAATAGTGAAGCTACAATATCTGCACAACTAAAATGCATAAAAGATAGTGAAGTAACTGGCTATTATATGAACGATAAGGAAGAAATAAAAAATGAATTTGTTAAATTTCTTGCAGAAGAATATGATTATATTTTAAATGTACCAGCTACAATTAATGTAATTAAAACTATCAAAGATAATTATTATGATTATAAAGAAATTTTCAAAGATAATTTTTCTAGCTTGGATAGTTCATTCTCTTTTTTTCAAAATGCTAATAATGAATATTTAAGAATTCCAAGAATGTTTTACTCTGGACAAAATAATAGATACTATAAATTCGACAACAGTGATCCAACGGTAAAAAAATTAAGGGAAATTTTATATGGAGACATAACTGGTTTTTATATATCTAAAGATAATAATTATTACCTAATAACTCCTTTTTTAGTAGATAATGTAAAAGAGATATTAGAAAAGAGAAAAGTCAAAATATTGAATAATAATGAAATACAATATTGGACATATTCGCCTGGTGAAAATGGAACTGTATGGGACTATTGCTTTAATAACAATAAAATGTTATTAGGATGGGATGCGATAGGTGACTATAGTAAATATGCAAATAAAGAAGATATTGCAAATGCAATAAAAGAAGCGTATGGACAAGATAATCCGTTTAATTCTATAGCAGCTGTTAGTTCGTTTTGTTATGATTTGAAACCTAATGATATTGTTATTGCAAAAGTTGGACAAACTAAGCTTTTAGGTTATGGACAAGTAATTGATAACGAATACTATTTTGATGACAGCATAGAACATTATAAAAATGTTAGAAATGTAAAATGGTTAAAAAGAGGAGAATGGTCATTATCTAAGGAAGACCAAGTTGCACAAAAAACATTAACTAATATAACTGAATATAAAGACTTTGTTAAAAGATTGATGAATATAATGAATGGTGGTGAAAAAATGAAAGAAAAATTTAAAGAATGGTTATCTAAGAATGGCTTTGCAGAATCAAGTGTTAATATGTATACATCTAGTATTTCACTAACATCTAATGAAGCAATTGAAGATGGAATACTTGATAAATCCATTTACGAAATAAGTGATATTGAGGAGTTAGATAAAGTTGTTGCTATACTAAATACTAATGAACGATTTAATGCTAGAAAAATTAATAGTAATAATATAAATACTGCATCAATTAGTAATTATAGAAGATTCTTAGATGAATATAATATTGTGGATGAAAAAGATAATAATGTTGAATGGTTATTACCAGCAAATGGAGAGGTATACAATCATAAAGAAAGTTTCGAAAAGAATGGATGCATTGATTGGAGACAAACTAGAAATTTCGCTGTTAATGATATCGTATATATTTATAGTACTTCACCAGAAAAAAGAATTAGTGCATTAACAAAAGTTGAAAAAATAAATATCCTTCCTAATGAGACGATAGATGATCGTGAATTTTGGAATACTAATGAAAAATATAATGAAGATAAAGATCGTTATTGTAGATTGAGACTTATTAATTTTATAGATAATGATAAATTGTCATTAGATAATTTAATGAAACATGGTTTAAATGCAGCACCACAAGGAGCAATTAAACTAACCGAAGAACTCTCTAGTTATATTCATTCAATTTTAGATGAGGATAGAAGTTACTCAAGAGACAAATTTTTGAATGAAGTATATATAGATGGTAAGTTATATGATTCTATGATTTCTATTCTTGAAAAGAAGAAAAACATAATACTAGAAGGTGCTCCTGGAGTTGGAAAAACATTCATGGCTAAAAGATTAGCATATTCGATAATTGGAACAAAAGATGAAGATAAATTATGCTTAATACAATTTCATCAAAGCTATTCTTATGAGGATTTTATAGAAGGATATAGACCAACTGAAAATGGATTCGAACTTGAGCATGGTATTTTTTATAAATTTTGTAAAAAAGCCGAGAATGATCCAGACCATGATTATTACATGATTATAGATGAAATTAATAGGGGAAATCTTAGTAAAATATTTGGTGAATTATTAATGTTAATTGAAAGTGATAAAAGAGGAGAAAAATTACAATTAGCATATTCTGAGGAAGAGTTTTCAGTACCTGATAACTTATATATAATAGGGTTAATGAACACTGCAGATAGATCCCTAGCATTAATAGATTATGCTTTAAGAAGAAGATTCTCATTTGTTAGAATAGAACCAGCTTTTGACAACGATAATTTTATAAGGGACTTTAACAATAAATTTGATGCTGATTATAGTAATATAATCAAGATAATTAAGGATATAAACGAAGCTATAGAAAATGATAAGTCATTAGGGAGTGGATTTAAAATAGGACACAGTTATTTTTGCCCTGATATAAAAGATAGAAAGGGAAACAAAAAAGACTTGGTAGATATTATTACATATGAGATAAAACCATTATTGGAAGAGTATTGGTATGATGATGAGGACGCTATAATCCAATGGGAGTCAGCATTGGACGGTGTAATAGATGATTAACGTAGACAATAAAGTAAGAAACATTTATTACATGCTATGCTATTCATTTTATGGAGAGCAACTTAATGAAAAGGATGAGGCTAACTTAGGTGATGAGGCATTTGATAATATATATAATCTATTTTCTTTGCTATTGTGTCTTATTTTGAAAAAGGAAATAAAAAAAGGTCTTCATAGAGAATACATCAATACAAATGAAGAAATTGGCACGATTAGAGGGAAAATAGATATAAATGAGACTATTAAAAAGAATTCTTTAGTGAAGAAAAAAATTATTTGTAATTTCGATGAATATAGTGAAAATTGTTTGCTAAATCAAATAATAAAAACAACGATGTTCTATTTAGTGAAATCAAAAAAAATAGGGACCGAAACAAAAAATGAATTAAAAAAGCTATTATACTATTTTAATAATGTAGATATTATTGATACTAAAACAATTAAATGGGATCAAGTAAGATTTAATAGAAACAATATTTCTTATAAATTTGTTTTAGATTTATGCAAATTGATTTTGAAAGGATTAATAGTTAGCGATAGAGTTGGAAAAAATAAGTTTAAAGAATACTTAGATGATGCTAGAGTAAGTGCGATATATGAAAATTTTATTAAATCTTATTATAGGAAACATTATCCTGAATTAAAAGCTTCTTCTCGTAGATTTTGTTTAAGTGATAAACCTATAATGAACATACCATCTGTCAAAACTGATATTACAATGGAATATGAAGATCGTATGCTAATTATAGATGCTAAATTCTACAACAAAATATACCATGATCATCCATTTTCAAAGACTAAGATAATATCAAATGATCATTTGAATCAAATATATGTATATGTAGATAGTCAAGATCCAAAAAAAAGTGGAAATGTAAAAGGAATGTTATTATATGCACAAACTATTGATGAAAAACCAGCTAATATTCATTTTCCAATGATAGGTCATGATTTATATGTAAAGACACTAGATATGAATGATACTTGGGAAAACATTAAAAATACTTTAAACAGTATTGCAATTAATTTTAAAAATAATGTTAATATTGTTAATGAAGAGTGATCTAAAGATCGCTTTTTCATTGGTCATGACACTTGTGTCACTTTAATGTGTGATAGGGTATCATAGAAAAAAGTGTCATAACTGACACAACTGGATAGTTTTGGAAAAATGTTCCCAAAATTTTTTCTTTGACAAAGATACGGAAAAAGATGGGAAAATCCGCAGGATTGTCAAAAAAAGAAGAGTGCGAAAGATAATTGTATTAATCGTGCTCTTTTACTTATTTTATGGTATAATAATTATAGTTAAAGACAAAATAAAGGAACTGGTTCCAGGTCACATCCAGGTCACAGTTTTTCTAGATTTTGTTAGAATCTTAATACTTTTTTAGATTTTGGTATCATAAATTCGCTGAATTTATGCGGTTTTATATATACGAACATATGTTATAAATCGCCCCCCAGAGGAGAGCAAATAATTTAAAACAAAAACCTATATATTTTGTGTGCTTATTTATTCTAAGTTTGATATAATATCAAATTGAGGAGTTCCTATGACAAATGAAGAAATAAAGATATTATGCAATATGTCTGAAACATTACAAAAAATAGAGATTAAGAGTTATTATACAGAAGAAGACTATTTTAATATTCAAAAAATAATAGATGGTTACAACAAATTAAAAAAATATTTTGAAAATTATGTAGTTATAGATAAAATTTTAAATAAAAAAATAGATAACCACAGTATTAAAGAAATGATATATAAAATGAGAAATAGATATGGTCATATTGAAGATAATAAGTATATAAATGATCTTATTAGATTATTAACTAAAGTAAATAAAAATGATATACATACTTTAATTAATGAAATTAAAAGTACAATAGAAGTAATATTTAAGACATATTTAAGTAGTGATTATTATAAAGTAATTATGAATTCTAAACCGGTGATAACCATTTTTGAATTAATGAAAGATATAATTAATAATCCAAAATCAAAAACAGATTTTGATAGAAAAAGTAAAAATGAATTAAGGCCAATATTTAATAATTTTAAATATGATGAATCAACAAAAGAAGAATTTGATGATTTAGCTAATAAATTCATAAAATATGTTCAGTTAGAGGAAAATAAGAATAAAATGATTGAATTATATGGAGAAGAAAATTATAATGAATTAATAAAAATGTTAACTGATGATAATTATACAGAACAACAAGCAATGGAATTAATGGGAAAGTATACCCAGGTTTCTCTAATAGATGATAATGAAGATTAATGAAAGAAATAATTATTCTTTTTATATGTTATAATAGAGTTAAATTTTTTTAAATGAAAGGTGATGATAAGATGACATTAGAAGAATATTTAGAAAAGTATACTTTTGATATGAATCAAAAAGAAATATCAGAAATTAGTGATACAAATTTAAAGAACATTAAAGCGAAATATTGGAATGAAAAACATAAGTCTTTTTTAAATGAAAGAGAAATAAAAGATAGTGAACTTGAAAAAGAAATTGATAGAATAAAAGGATTAGAAAAGAAAGAATTAGAGGAATATTATAATGAATATAAAATATTTCACACTAATCCAAAACATGCAATTATAGAACAAGAAATAGAAATGATGGAAGATATGACTGAGGGGCAGTTGGCTGAGTATTTAGCTGAAAACTTTAATGATTATTAAAAATAATTAGGAGAAATCCTAATTTTTAATTTTAATTTGTCAATTAAATTAAATATTTCAATTAAATCAAAGTTAAATAGATTTGCTTTAATATTAATGAACATATCCTAGATATTTAGCAACTATAGTTATATTTGCTTATTATGAGGTTGACTAGTCTTTTCAGTAAATCCTTTTTTAAATAAAAATAGTAGATATTACTTTTTGAATTGTCATTATCAAGTGATGCAACTAAATAATAATTTTTTCCTATATTATATATACAATTAATATTTTAAATAGTCTTAGGTGCGAGAAGTATAGCAAGTGTTAAATAAGTAATAGCGAAGAATATAACAAAAATATGGTATAATCTTCACCATAAATAGATTAAAATATCCAAACGTTAAAATAATGCGCTTAATAACAAACTGACAATATATTTATCAAAATGATATTAAGCCTTAATTGCATCATATATATTGCTAATTGCATCATTTTGTGCTATAATGGTGCAAATGAAAGGAGAAATGAGGCAAATGAGAACATTTGATTTAGTAAAAGAATTAGAATCTTTAATGAATAATAATGTAGTTAATTTATTATCTAGTATTCATGAATATAAAGGAAAACAAGAATTATATATTGAAGCAAAACCAGATATTTTATCTAGTTTATTATCTATTGCAAAAGTTCAAAGTACGAGTGCTTCAAATAAAATTGAAGGAATATATACTACTGATCAAAGAATGAGTGAAATTGTAAATAATAAAGTAGAACCTAAAAATAGAAATGAAGAAGAAATAGCAGGATATAGAGATGTATTAAATACAATACATGAAAACTATGATTATATTAATATTAGTTCTAGTGTTATTTTACAATTTCATAGAGATTTATATAAATATTCTGGAATCAGTTATGGTGGTAAATTTAAAAACTCTCAAAACTATATTGAGGAAACTTTGGAAGATGGAACAAAAAGAATAAGATTCACACCATTATCTCCAGTTGAAACTCCAATAGCAATAGAAGAACTATGCAATAGTTATAATGAAATAATAAGTAAAGGAGAAATAGATCCATTACTTGCAATTCCTATTTTTATATTAGATTTTGTTTCTATCCATCCATTTAATGATGGAAATGGTAGAATGAGTAGATTATTAACATTATTACTATTATATAAAGCAGGATATATTGTAGGTAAATATATTAGTATAGAAAAAATAATAGAAGAAACAAAAGAAACGTATTATGATTCTTTAGAAAATAGTTCAGTAAACTGGCATAATAATGAAAATGATTATTCTTATTTTGTAGAATATTATCTTGGTGTTATTCTATCTGCTTATAAAGAGTTTTCTTCAAGAGTAGAGTATATTACAAATAAGAAGATGACTGCTATTGAACGAATTAGTATTCTATTTATGGAAAGTATTTCTCCAATTAATAAAGCTTACTTAATGGAAAGATGTCCTGATATAAGTGAAACTACAATAGAAAGATCATTAAGTACTTTATTAAATGAAGGAAAGATTGAAAAGATATCAGGTGGAAGATTTACTGAGTATAAGTGGAAGTAATAATTAGTAAAACAAACAACAAAATATGAAGGATGTAGGAATGTGATGAAGTGATATGAAGTACTCATAGATGTACTTGTTTTATAAAATAAGTTGGTGATTAAATTGATAAAAGAAAAATATAAAGACTTTATAGTTTATAGTGACACAGAAAAAAATATTTTTGTACATATAAAAATAGATATAGATAGTTTTTATGATGAATTAATTAGTTTTTTCTTCAAAGAAGAAAAAATTTTAGGATACATAAATAATAAAGTGAATGTTGATTTTAATGCGACTCCAGAAGATTTTGTGAGTTTATATAAAACATTAACTGATTTTATAGACGATGAAAACTTAGAGATAAACTTAGCAGATTTAAAAAAAGAATTATCAAATTATATTGACTGGGAAAATTATTCTGATAAGGATTTATTGAAACTAAGACGTGATAAAATTGGAAAAGTAGGTGAATATATATTACATAATGTTTTAGTTGACTATTTCAAATTCACATGCGTATTACCAAAATTAGTTTTAACTACTAATAAAAATATGAGTGTTTTTGGTATTGATGTTATTTTCTGGGATTATAATGAAAGAATGTTATTATTTGGAGAGTCTAAAGTAAGTAAAAGCTTAGATGATGGAATTGAGTTAATAAACAAGTCATTAAATAACTATGAACATCAAATTTGCGAAGAATTTAGGACTATACTATCAAGAAAACTACTTCCAACCAACCTTCCTGACGATATAAAAGAATACATTAATAAAGCATTAAGTTTTAAAAAGTTTATAGAAATATCAAAAACAACAAAAATTGGCATTCCAATCTTTATAATGAGTGGTAATGACATTGATGTAAATCAAATATTCAAAAAACTAGATAGAGTAAAAAAACAAAAAATACTGGATTTAGACGTTAAATATTATATTATAAACATTCCAATTATAGATAAAAATGTCTTTCAAACAAAAATTATAAGCTTTTTAAGAGAAAGGTGTGATTTTTATGAGTCTGAATGTCAGTGAAAAATATAATATAAATGATGTTATTGATATAAATGATTTAAGACAAGAATATATAAGGCTTTTAGATAAAAATTTATCTGACGAAGAAAAATATAGTATTTCTGATGATTTATTTTCCCTAGGATTAACTATTTATTCTAAGAATTTAAATTTAGATTCAATTATATATAATTCTATTTCAAAATCTACATTAGATAAAAAAATATCATTATATCCGGAACAGTTAGAATTATTAAGTAATATAAAAAATAATAATGCACTAATTGTTAGTGCTCCAACAAGTTTTGGAAAAACATTTTGTATCTTTGAATATATTTCAAGAGAATTACCAAAAAATGTTGTTCTTATTGTCCCAACTTTGGCATTGGTAGATGAATATTTAAAAAAAATAATATCTAAATACAAATTTATTTTTGAAAAATATAAAAAATACATTAATTTTGATTTTGAAACAAAAATTAACTTTGATAATTATAATTTATTCGTGTTAACACATGATAAAGTTGTTGAGAATGGTAATTATAACTTAATAAAAAAAATAGATTTTTTGGTAATAGATGAAGTATACAAATTACAAAAAGATGATAACAATAATAGGGTTCTTATTCTAAATTTAGCATACTACTATTTATCACAAATATCACAAAAGTATGTGTTGTTAGCTCCATTTATTTCAGATATTGAAGATAGAGAAAAATTGAATAAAAAACCTATTTTGTTTAGAACAAATTTTTCTCCAGTTGTTAACGAACTAGAAACGATAAATGTAAATGATTCTAAAGAAAAAAACAAATATATAAATGAGCTTCTTAATACTCATATTCATGAAAAAACACTAATTTATTTTCCAACAGTTGCAGAAATTCCAATTTTTGTTAACGAAAATATAGTCAAAAATTACCCACTAATAAGAATAAAAGATAAAAATATATTAAATTTCATTAAATGGGTTAAAGAAGAAATCCATGAAGAATGGTATGTTGTCAAAGCAATGGAAAGAGGATTTTTAATTCATAATGGTCAGTTATTAAATAATGGATTTAGAATGTATCAGTTAGATTTGTATGATTCATCGGAAGAATTTTATACACTTCTATGCACGTCAACTATCCTAGAAGGTGTTAATTTATCTGCCAAAAATATTATTATAACGAAACCATATAGATTTAAAAATAAATTTGATGCATTTGATTTTTACAATTTAGTTGGAAGAACAGGGAGACTATACCAGCATAAGTTAGGATATGCATATTATTTAAAAGAACCAGACGATCCAAAATACATAAAAGATGATGCAATAAAAAGTATAAAATTTGAAGCAACAGATATAAGTGAAGACTTCGATTTCCACGTTGGAAATGAGGCTGAATGTCGTCAATATGAGGAGTTCGTTAGAAAATTACATATTACATCTGATGAATATAAAGAAAATATTGGGGCAAAGTATAAGATTAAAAAAATATCAGAAACGTATGAAAAATTTATTAACATCAAATCAAAGTTACTTTATGAACTTCAGCAATTATATGAAAATAGGGAAAGATCGAGAGGATATTTAATAGAATTAATATATTCTATAATAAATTATGAAGAAGAAAATCCTTATATTATAAATCATAATTCTTTTTTAATAAATAAATTAATTGATAAAAGAAGATTGCATATTAAAACTATAATAAACGAAATGATGTCAAATAATAAAAGAATAAATATAGATAGAGAAATATCAACGATTTTAAGACTAAAAAGCAGCTATATCGAGCATGAATTTTATAATATGTGCAAAATTATTATTTATTTTATGAAATGTAATACTATTGCTGATAATCTTATAGAAATAATTAATCAGAAGATTATTGCAGGTATAGAATATATATACTTTTCAGATTCAAAATGTAAAAAAACTTTGAAAGATTTGGGAATATATGAATATGATATAGATAAAATTGTAAGTGTAATTGGGAACGA
The DNA here is from genome assembly GCA_017477845.1 of Bacilli bacterium. GTDB lineage: Bacteria > Bacillota_I > Bacilli_A > RF39 > UBA660 > RUG13868. The sequence continues at coordinate 52,595 of JAFUTR010000031.1, read as the reverse complement.
ATTGGATAATGTTAATGACATATATGAAGCTTTAAAGAATAATAAGTTTGAGAATTTAAATTTTCTTTCAGAATATATTATAAGCAGATTATGAAAAAAAGCTTTGCGACCACTGGGCACAAAGCTCTTTTTGTCTTATGGAAGAATTTTGTTACATTAACTTATATCGCGAGGTGGTGAAGGTGCGGAAGTTGTTTATTCACTTCGTAATGATGATACTCTTGCAAGTATGATACTTGATGAAATAGGAAATAAAGGTCAGATAGAAAGAAAAATATATCAAAGAAGATTACCTGAAAATCCAAGTAAAGATTATTATTATATTATGAGAGAAACCCCTAATACTGAAGCAGTATTAATCGAATATGGATTTATTGATAATCCAAGAGATTTAGCAAAACTTCAAAATAATTTATTAGATTACGCTGAAGGTGTTGTTAAGGCAGTAACTAACTATATTGGGCTACCTTATATAGCACCAGGAGGAACAAATAATAATCAAAATATATATACAGTTAAAAGAGGAGATACGCTTTATCAAATAGCGAGAAACAATAGTATAAGTGTAGATGAATTAAAAAGAGCTAATAACTTGAATACTAATAATTTAGTAATAGGACAGAGATTAATTATTCCTACTAAAGAAGATATCTTACAAGATGATTATACAATATATACAGTTAAAAATGGAGATACTTTATTTAGTATAGCAAAGAACTTTAATGTATCAGTAGATGATATATTAACTTTGAATAAGCTTAATTCAATTGGGTTAACAGTAGGACAGCAATTACTAATTCCAACTAATGGTATACAGATAATAGGAGTAGTAGATTATACTATAAAACCTGGTGATAGTTTATGGAAAATTGCAAATAATTGTAATGTAACAGTAGATGATATAGTTAAATTAAATAAACTTGATTCTACAATAATATATCCAGGGCAAGTAATAAAGTTATCAGAGTCATGTGCCGCTAATCAAAATGGGAACAATGAGCCAAATAATGAAAATGTTTATACAGTACAAAGAGGGGATACATTATACTCAATAGCTAGAATGTTTAATACTACAGTGAATGAATTAATAAGATTAAATAATTTACAAAGTTCGTTATTACAAATAGGAGAACAATTAATAGTACCATTAAGCAATTATATAGAATATACAGTGCAAAGAGGAGATACATTATACTCAATAGCAAGAAGATATAATACTACTCCAAATATAATAAGAGAACTTAATAACTTAAATAATGATTTATTAAGAATAAATCAAATATTGTTACTTCCTAAAACAAATGCATAAGCATTTGTTTTTTTATATAACGAATTCTTTTTATAACAAAAATCAAATTATATAAATTTATTGTTTTATATTTTTTAGTCTATTAATTTATTATTAAATGTTCCAATGAAATTTAGAAATATCTTGAAATATATTTCATTAAGTGTTAAAATAATTCGTGTAATTGAATTTGTAGGGGATTAGTTAAATGGTATAATAATGGTCTCCAAAACCACTGTTGGGAGTTCGATTCTCTCATCCCCTGCCAGTAGTACTTACTGCTCTAACTTTTAGGGTTTAGAGCTTTAAATACATAGAAAAATCAACTGCTAGAAAGGTAGTTGATTTTTTATATGTTACAAATTAAAAAGCACAAGCTAGATTATGATGAAGGAATCAAAAACAGATTAGACTTTATTTGTAAGTATGTTAATGTTAAACCAAAATACATACAAGGTAATCTAATAAATATTAAAAGAACTAATCTTAATTATGTTGAACCTCATCGTATGATAGTTAATAATCATGTCTTTCTATTCTTTAACTTTGGAAGAGAGGTTTATCATTTTAATCTCAATAATCCAATAGAACTTAAAGATTTAGAAAACTTCTTGAAAACAATAAAAAAGTCGTGAACTAGTCACCAACTTTAACAATATTTTTGTAGGCATTTAGAAACTCTTCATCATTCTCAAGTTTTTCCCAAAATTCTTTAAATTCTTCATCAGTAAATCCATCTACTTTTTTGAATTCAAGAACTTTTCTAATGACTACACCAATAACTCCAGAAATATCAATATGAGTATTTAAATTTATGTTCATTATAAAAACCTCCTTGTATATATTATACTACAATGTTGACAAAACCCAAAAATGTGCTAGAATATAAAGCCAATAAATGACAAGCAGTATCCGTCTTTATTAGAAAGAGAGGTACAACTATGGTCAAAAGCAAAGAAAAATATATTATTTTAGTTATTAAGGAGTCAAGAGTAGTAGTTTAGACTAGTATTTTTGACTCCCTTTTTTGTTAGAAAGGTAGTGATACTATGAATGATAATGGTATTAAAAATGTAGGTATCTATTTAAGAGTATCAACTGAAGATCAAGCTCGTGAGGGGTTTAGCTTACCAGAGCAAAGAGAAAGATTAACTAAAGAATGTGAACTTCGAGGTTATACAATCATTGATTATTATCAAGATGCTGGTATTAGTGCAAAAACTGGTAATCATAGACCTGAATTTGAAAGAATGTTAGAAGATGCAAAAAATAAAAGGATAGATACGATATATGCGATAAAACTTGATAGAATTTCTAGAAGTATTTATGATATGGAAAAAATAATGAAATTCTGTGAAGAATATAATATTAAAATAGTTTGCTTATATGATGACTATAATACTGCTACTGCAAATGGAAAAATGGTAGCAAGAATAATGATGAGTGTATCTCAAAATGAAATAGAAAGAACAAGTGAAAGAACAAAAATAGGAATGGATGGTGCTTTAAAGGCTGGACACATACCAGGTAAAGTTCCTTATGGATATAAAAAGAATGGTAAGAATTTAGAAGTAGATCCAATATCTAGTTTAGTAATTAAAGATATATTTGATATGTACTCTAAAGGTAATTCATATTTCATTATTAGCGAAAAACTAAATAAACAAAAAGCACTTAATAAAACAAATTGGTTTGATGGAACAATAAGAAAAATAATTATGAATCCAATTTATATGGGTGATTATATTACAAGGAAAGGACAACCAACTGAAAAATATTATGAAAATGTTGTTCCACCTATCATTGATAAAGAACTCTGGCATTGGTGTCAGGTTCAAGCTCCAAAGAATTTGAAACATTATTGTAGAAAAGAAGATTATTTATTCTTACAAAAATTAACTTGTCCTAAATGTGGCAATATTATGGGTGGCAAAGCAACAAGAAAGAAAAATGGTAATATTTATTATTACTATCAATGTAAGGATTGCAAAAACTATATAAGAGAAGATTTAATTGAAAAGCAAGTTAAAGATATTATGAATGATTTTTATGAATATGATGCCTTAATTAATAACTATTACTATCCTCTTATGAGAAACAAGTTAAACAATCCAGAGAAAGATTATGAAAAAACTTTAAAAGAATTAAACAAGAAACAAGAACGAATAAGAGAAGCTTATATCAATGGTGCATTTGAATTAGAAGTATTCAATATGGAAAAAGATAAAATTGATAAAGACATTAAATTAGTTAATGAGTTATTAGAAGAAACTAGAACATTAAATAAAACATCATTTAGTAAAGTTGATGTATTAGTTAGAAGAGATATTAATTACATCAATAGAGTTAAATTTCCAGCTTTATATAACTCATTTGCACATAATTGGTCTAATTCTACTAGAGATAGAAAACAAAACCTCGTATTGTCCTATATTGAAGATATTAAACTAAAACAAGTTGGTAGAAAAGTTATTGTAGATTGTATTAATTTTAGAGATACAATATTAACTGATTTTAGAAAACTAATTGAAGAAGGATTTATGGATTGGGCAGCATTTAGAAATACTGATATATCTGATAAATACTTTAGATGTAGTAATTCTTTAAATGTAGAAGAATTAAAAAGATATATGAATATAATAAATCAATATTATGATGTTCAAATATTTGAAGGAACTTTTAATGAAGAAACTAAATTTGTAAATTATAAAATGGATCCTTATTATGATTTATTAAGAATAGCAAGAAAAAATAAAAACAAAACAATGAATGTTCCAATATATGTTTATGGATATCATAAAGCAAATAAGAATATAAGTGATTATGATAATGATTTATCTAGTAGTGAAATGTTTTTAAAAGCCGCTTTTATAGAACAAATTAGTGATGGAAAAATAATAATGAAAGATGAAGTTCATGGACTATTAGATAATCCACAAGAAGAAAGTATTAATTGGAGAAGAATATTAGAATAATCCATACTTTAGACCATAATTTTTCCTTGTAAATTAATGGTTTGATATATTTTGCCGTCCATATTTGTGGATTGATTTTGCAAGTGCAAAATGAGTTTGTCCCCACGAAAAGCCTAGTATTTATCTAGGATTGAGTGATTTAAGGGGACAATCTCTTATGCTCTTGCTTTTTTGCACACCAAAAATATAAAAATTATGGTCGAAATACGTCCATAATCGTCCATAAAAAAAGCCAGGATTTTTCCCGGCTAATTAATTTTTAGTTTAAATGAGTACCAAGCTGTTCCTCGATCACATATTGTGTCAATTAATATTATATAATTGCCTTTTAATTTTGGCACTGTAAAATTGTTTTTTTCATAAGATATTGGAACATCAACTTTCTCATAATTTGAATCATAAAATGTAATTCTAGTTATATTCACATCACTTGATGAATCTAAAGCAACAACATCTTCAGGATTACTATCAAGAATTTCATCGTAAATAATATCTTCTAGAGGTATTGATAATCCACATGAACTTGCTTTTTCATCACCTTTAGTATCAGTTATACAGAATGAGCCAATATGCGTCATAACTCTATTTTTGCCATTAATAACCCATAGATTTCTAGGAGTTGGATTAAAAACTTCAACATCCCAAGTGAAAATCCAAAAGCCAAATTTAATATTGATACTATTTGATAATGGTTCAAATGGTGAAATCGCAGTTGTTCTTATCATTTTATACCCAAATCCTAAATAAGTATATTTACTATTATTTTCACCCAATCTAATCATGAATAATGGTTCTTCATTATGCTTTACACGATTATAATCTGTCCAAAATGTGCATATAAAAATACTAAATAGTAGAACAATTATACCTATAATTATAGCTTTCTTAATTTTTTTAATCCTTTTTGTCGAATATTTAATGGTATTATCTAAAACCTCATCAGTTTTCTCTTTCAATTCACTTTCTTTAATTTTTTCTCCACTTAATAATTCATTTAGTGATATACCAAGTATTTCACATAAAGGTTTATAGAATACTACATCTGGAATTCTTCTACCGTTTTCCCAATTACCTACAGCTCGATCAGTTACATTTAATTTATCTGCCAACTCTTGTTAAGTCATCTTTTTTTCTTTACGAATTTTAGCAATAAATTTACCTATCTTTTCTTGATTCATAGATTTTGCTCCTTTCGTATTTAATTATATCTTTTTATTATCTAAAAGTATCCAAACAATCCGTAGGGATATTCTCTTATTAATATTTTATCATAAAAAAGGAGAAATATTTCATTCTCCTAGTAATTATTTTTCATATAGTAATACTGATTTATCAATATATTCATCAAGTTGTTTCTTTGATTTATTTTTTAAATTATTTATTTTTGAATCAATATAGTATATTTTTACTTTTTGAGAGTTTTTATCATTTATAGTTATAGGATAGTACCTGTAACTATTTCCATTATTGATAGATTTTTTTATTATTTCATTATATGAACACTTAGCAGTTAAAAATATTATCTCATAATTGTTCTCGTCAATAATAGAATATTGGTTAATATTACCACTATAAACAGTACACAAATCTTTTGTTGTAAAGATTAAAGAATTATCTCTTTCTTCTACATACATATTATTAGCATTATAATTGAGAGTAACTTTATAATTACTAGCAATAACAAAAGCTAAAATAATTATTAGTATGGATAATATGAAAATAATGATACTTCTTCTTATATGACTAATTTTAGTATTTACATTTGAAATAACAGAAAAAACATTTTCTTCCAACTTTTCTTGATATACATTTTTTTCTACTTTTTCACCACTTAATAAATCATTAATAGTAATGTTTAATTCATCACATAATGGTTTAAAAAAAGATACATCAGGCAAATTTTTTCCATTTTCCCAGTTTGAGATAGCTCTATCTGTTACACCTAATTTTTCTGCTAATTCACTTTGAGTGATTTTACTATTTTTACGACATTTGGCAATAAACTTTCCTATTTTAATTTGATCCATTTTATTTCTCCTTTCTAGATTTAGAATATAATATCTTATGTGAAAATAACACGAAGTATTGCTTGAGTTTTTACTTTATAAATATTTTAACACAAAATAATATGTATTTTTAAAAATCAAGTTTCCTTTATGATATAATATTTATTGAAAAGTGGTGATAAAATGGGATTAATTGATAATGTTATTGATTCTGCAGTAGATGCTTTTAGATTTAAAGACACTGTCTTTTATAAAGAAAATAGTGATTTACAGAATAAATATGATGCACTAAAAAAGTTAAATGATGAATATCCAAACAATGAAGATTTGTTAAGTGAACTTTTCATTGTAAAAAAAGGGCTTGACGGAGAAAATGAAATTGCTTATCAATTAAAAAAGGCACACATTGGAATGTATGTGTTGAGAGATGTTAAAGTTAAATATGAAGATTTAACTGCACAAATAGATTATGTTATTATAACTCCAGTTTATACTTACTATGTAGAATGTAAAAATTTGGTAGGAAATATTACTGTTACAGATAAAGGAGTTTTTATAAGAGAATTTACTATTAATGGAAGAAAAATAAAAAAAGGTATGTATTCTCCTTTAAGACAAGTTGAGGCTCAACGAGAAGTTATTAGAAAAATATGGGAAAGCAATTCTTCTGCAATAAAAAAGTTCTTTGCTTCAAAGAATTTTGATTATTATAGAAGAGTTTTAGTGGTGGCTGCTAATCAAGATACTATACTAAATACTAATCGTGCTCCAAAAGAAATGAAATACAAAATACTAAGAGCTGATTCTTTAATAAGGCAAATAGAATATGATTTAAACCACAGAGAAAATGATGAATATCTTGATTCAAAAAAATCTATGGAAGAAATGGCTCAATCATATATTAATCTCTTAAATAATGAAGACATAAATTATTATGATTACTATAAAAACAAATATTGCAATAATAGAGTTAAGATAAATGATGATTTAAAAGATAGATTAATTGAATTAAGAAAAACTAGATCTAATGAAATGAAGATACCAGCTTATTATGTTTTTACAAATGATGAACTAGATAAATTATTAGAAATAAGACCTAAAACTATTGATGAACTTAAAAATGCTAATATCTTAACTCCAGTAAAAATTAAAACACATGGTGAACTCATTATTAATGAAATAAATAAGCATTAAGCCACATAACTAGTCAATTTTATTGCCTAGTTTTTTATATCTTAAAATCCCACTAGTGGGTTATAATATCACATATATTTTGAAATATATTGAATAATTTAGCAAGAGCATAAGAGAATGATATCTATACACTTTATTTTATCTTATTTCATAAGAAAAAGTGTGATATCAAACTTATTTTGCACTTGCAAAATTGTCCCATCATTATGGGACTATAATTATAATATTTCCTTATATTTCAAAAAAATTAGTGGGATTGGGTATGGGATTATTCAATATGATATTTTTCAGAATTAAAAATAATGTCCCACTTGTGCTTTTATCTTTTTTATCTTTACTATATTAGTATTTAGTATATGGGTTAGTTTTGAATAGGTTCAAAATAGCATTATTCAATATTTCGTTTATCTACTTTATCTTTATTATAGTAGTATTTATTATATCTATACGGTTTGAAGGTATTCACTATCCACATGTTCACACCGTACATATGGATGAATTATCATTTTTATATGCCATTTTTTAACAAAAGAAAAAACTAGTATATTTCTTCATATTTACTATTAACTTGTTTATATGAGCCTTTAAATTAATTTTAAATGGTATATCAATCTATTTACTAAAATATTGATCTGTGATATATTATTTATAGCAGTTGAATGGCATAAATGTGGTTTCTCAATGGGTAACTACAGGTGCCATTTTAGAATATCAAAGTAGCTTAGCTACTTTTTTTAATGATATAATAAAACTGTTTAGGAGGATAATATGGGAAAATCGTATTTTGATGGAGGATTATTACAATTAATAGGATGGAAAATTATTGGGTTTTTGTTACAGTTTTTACTTTAGGACTTTGTTTCCCATGGACATTCACAATGATTTATTCTTGGGAAACTAAGCATACAGTAATTGAAGGGAAAAGACTTACATTTGATGGAACTGCAGTTGGATTATTTGGACAATGGTTAAAATGGCTTTTATTGACAATAATAACACTTGGAATTTATGGTTTTTGGGTTGCAATTTCATTAAAAAAATGGAAAACTAAACATACTCATTTCGAAAACTAAAAGCTTTAAACCAATATAATTATCGCGCCATTTATGAATTATTATCTAACTTTTTATAGCTAGTTTTTATATGCGTTATAATTAAGATAGGTGAAGATTTATGAAAAAATATTAATTTCAATTATTATTGTAATTGTATTAACAATTTTAATGACCAATATTTTTTTGATTTGATAGTAAATAAAAATATGTTATAATAATTTCATCTATTGGAGGTGTAATAATGGATTATAAAAAATTAAAAGGATCTGAAACAGAAAAGAATTTAATGGCAGCATTTGCTGGAGAAAGTCAGGCAAGAAATAAATATACATATTTTGCATCTAAAGCTAAAAAAGATGGATTTGAACAAATTGCTGCTATTTTTGAGGAAACTGCTAATAATGAAAAAGAACATGCTAAAATATGGTTTAAATATTTAAATGGAGGAGAAGTTCCATCAACATGCGATAACTTAAAAGCTGCAGCAGATGGTGAAAATTATGAATGGACGGATATGTATGAGGAATTTGCTAAAACTGCTGAAAAAGAAGGATTTAAGGAACTTGCTGTTAAATTTAGAATGGTAGGAGAAATAGAAAAACATCATGAAGAAAGGTATAGACAATTATTAAAGAATATCGATGATGAAGTAGTGTTCTCTCGTGATGAAGAAAAAATTTGGATTTGTAGAAATTGTGGACATATAGTGATTGGTAAAAAAGCTCCAGGAGTTTGTCCAGTTTGTAATCATCCACAAAGCTATTTTGAAATCAAAGCAGACAATTATTTATAAAATTGATATAACCGTAAAGGTTATTTTCTTTTTGGAAAAAAACAAGTTATTTATTTAATATTATTTGCTTGGAAATCTATAGAAGTGATATAATATTTACGAAAAGTGAAAGTTGGTGGCTTTGTGGATTTAATATTTAATTTAGTAATAGCAATTGTTCCTACAATTATTCTATGTTTTTATGTATATAAAATGGACGTTATAGAAAAAGAACCTACAAATATGCTTTTGAGGTTATTTTTCTTGGGTATTTTAATAACAATTCCTGTAGCTTTTATTGAGCAATCTTTCCTTTCTTTCACTGGTTTAGAAGAAAGTGATTATTTAAATTGTTTTATAATTTCATTTTTTATTGTGGCGTTAGTTGAAGAATTATTTAAATATGTTGTATTATATTTAGGAACATGGAATAATAAACATTTTGATCATATATATGATGCGATAGTATATGCTGTATTTATCTCACTTGGATTTGCAACGCTTGAAAACATTTTATATGTAGTAGAAAGTATTAATGTTAATTCTTTACAAGTTGGAATTATGAGAGCTTTAATATCGGTTCCTGCTCATGCTTTTTATGCTGTGGCTTCTGGTTATTATTTGGGGCTTGCTAAATTAAACCATTCTATTGGTTATAGAAAAAATGAGATATTTTATAAAACTTTAAGTCTTTTAATTCCAATTTTAATGCATGGAATATTTGATTTCTTCTTATTAACTGGAAATCAGTTACATATAGCTTTTTTCTATGGTTTTGTTGCAATTTTATATTTTGTTTCATACTTTAATATAAAAAAGACTTCATCAGTTCAAATGACATCAAGTTTGCAAGATTTAGGAGGTGATAAAGATGAAGGAGATATTTGAGAATAAGAAAAAGTTTTATTTGTTTTCTATTTTACTTTTTACTTTATTGTTGTTATTGTTTAAATTATTTTCTATAAATATAAATAATTATTTCTCTTTCGTAATTTTTCCAGTTTGTTTTGTTTTTTTAACTTTATTATTTTGGATTAAAAATAAATTTGATTGGAATATTCCAATTATGTTAAGTTTAATATATTTTATTTTTGGATATTTGATACTTCAAGATGGGATGGTTCTTTCTAATGTTCTTGTTGCTTTCTTTAGTAGTTTTTTATCCTTAATAATTATTATATTTTACTGTAAGAAGAAAAAATTATCATTGAAAATGGACAAAGTAGTAGAATTGCAGCATGATAAAAAAATTATTTTTTCTCATTTAATGCCATTTATTATTTTAGTATGTTTGGAAGCATATTATTTAGTTGCTACTTTTGGAGTTTTAAAGATTACATTTAATCTTGTTCCATCTTTGATAGCTATTTTAATAATATATTCCTTATATTTTATTCTTTTAAATATAGTTAGAAATACATCTATTGCCAATAAAAGTTTAGCTATAATTTTTTTAATTGTTTTTATTATCAATGAAGGTAGAATTTATTATACTAGTGATACATTGCTTCTTACAGATGTATTATTCTTGCAAAACGCTGGAGAAGTAGGAGCATTTGCTGGTGTTTCATTTTTAAATTGTATTTATTCTATTTTAGTACCAACTTTATTATTGATAATTATTTTTGTTTATTTATTTAAACTTTGTAAAAGGGCTAATGTAAAAGTAAGATATACAAGAGGTGTTATTGCTAAAGGAGTTTTATCTTTAATTATTTTATTAGTATTATTTCTACCAAATGAAATACTTGATAATTATTTGATTAATAACTCTTATAATATATATAAAAGTGGTGATTATGCTATTACTGCAAGTAATACTAGATATTATTATAAATATGGTGTTTTATCAGGAATGTATGGAAAGTTTATTGAAGCAAGAAGATTTAAACCAAGTGATTATAATGAAAATGAATTAAAAAAAACTTTAGATAGTTCTGTAGCTCATTTAGGAACTTGGAAAAAGCCAAATATAATAGTAGTTTTCTCAGAATCATTTTGGGATGTATCAAAATTAAAAGACATTAAATTTGATAATGATGTAACTCCTAATTTCCATAGATTGGCAGAATCTGGTAAGACTTTTGAAATGATTTCTCCTTCATATGGTGGAATGAGTTCAAATGTTGAATTTGAAATATTAACTGGAGGTAGTTTAGATTATTTTAGTAAAGGATATACTCCTTATATGCAATTGTTTACTGAAGGATTAAGTGAAAATAATCCAAGTATAATTAAGGAATTAAAAAATAATGGATATAAAACGAAAATTTTAAATTCGTCTAGTGCTAATATGTTTAATTGTGATAGAATTTATGATTTTTACGGAGTTGATGAAAGAAATCATCTATATGATGAAATTGATTTAGATGGAGAGTATGTAACTGATTCATATTTAACAGATCAAGTTATAGATTATTTTAACAATAAGGATAGTGAAGAGAATATTTTTTACTTTGTTATTACTATGGGTGGACATATGCCATATTATGAAGGAAGATATGATACCTATGATGTGAATATTATAGAAAGCCCATATACAAGTGATGTTAATGAAGTTATACATTCTTATGCTGAGGGAATATATTTGGCTGATAAAGAACTTGGTAGACTTTATGATTATATAAATACAATTGATGAAGAGACAATTATTGTTTTCTTTGGTGATCATCTACCACATTTAGTTACACCTAATGGAAAAGATGCTTTATTTACTACTGGATATTTAAGTAGTGATTATAATTTGGAAAGTGTATATAAACAGTACAATACAACTGCTTTAATACTAAGTAATTACGAAATAGATTATGGTGAAACAAAGTATTTAAGTCCTGATTTATTATTAACTTATGTATTAAATAATATGGATATTGAATTATCTTCTTATTATAAGTGGTTATATAATTATAAGAATACTTTACCATCATCTAATTTTGTAGTTGCACAGGATAATAATGGTAAAATATATTACACTTTGAATCTAAAAGATGAAATGAAAAATGCTTATGAGATGAGACGAAAGATTCAATATATGCTTTTCAAATAATTAAATTATTTGATTGGGGGGATTATAATGTTAGAAAGAATTAATAACCCAAATGATATAAAGAAACTAACATTAAAAGAAAAAAAGATTCTTGCATATGAAATTAGAGAATTTTTAATAGATAATGTTTCTAAAACAGGAGGACATTTGGCATCTAATTTGGGCGTAGTTGAATTAACTATTGCTCTTTTATCATGTTTTGATTTTGATAATGATAAAGTAGTCTTTGATGTAGGACATCAAAGCTATGTTTATAAGATTCTTACTGGAAGGAAAAATAATTTTAGTAAGCTTAGAAAGTATAAAGGCTTAAGAGGATTTCCGTATAAGAAAGAAAGTAAGTATGACTTTTTTGAAACTGGTCATAGTAGTACATCAATTTCCGCTTGTCTTGGTTTGGCCAGGGCAAGAGATATAAAAAAAGATAAATATAATATTATTTCTGTTATTGGAGATGGATCTATAAGTAGTGGAGAAAGTCTTGAAGCGATAAATGATTTAGGTTTTAATAAAACAAAGATGATTATAATACTTAATGATAATGGAATGAGTATTTCATCTAATGTTGGTGGCATTTCTAGTTATTTAAGTAGAATTAGTATTAATACAAAGTATTTGAAAGTTAAAAATAAAATTAAACATTGTTTAGATGGTACTAAGTATGGTAGTGTACCTGTTAAATATCTGTCCAGAATAAAAGATGGATTAAGAACCTTTTTAGTTCCTTCTAAATATTTTGAAACTATGGGACTTACATATATAGGACCAGTTGATGGTCATGATATAAAATTGCTTTCTAAGGTTTTAAATCAAGCTAAAAAACTTGATAAACCTATTATTATTCATGCAGTAACTAAAAAGGGAAAGGGTTATCCTTTTGCTGAAGCAAATCCTGATTTATATCATGCGGTTTCTCCATTTGATAAGGAAAAAGGTATTGTTGTTACACAAAAAGAAACATATTCGTCTGTTTTTGGGAAAACAATGATTGATTTAGCATCAAAAAATGACAAGTTAGTTGCTATTACTGCAGCAATGAAAGATGGTGTTGGATTAAATGAATTTTTTTTAAAGTATCCTTCTAGAAGTTTTGATGTTGGAATATGTGAAGAACATGCGACAACTTTTACTGGTGGGCTTGCAAGTGGAGGAATGATTCCAGTTTTTGCAGTATACTCAACTTTTTTACAAAGAGGATTTGATCAGTTGTTACATGATATATGTATGCAAAATATTAGTGCTGTATTTGCAATTGATAGATCTGGGTTAGTAGGAAGTGATGGAGAAACACATCAAGGAATATTTGATTTATCTTATCTATCATTAATGCCAAATATTACTATTATCTCTCCAAAGTGTTTAAGTGATTTACCTAAACTCTTAGAGTGGTCTATTAAATCCAAAAAAATAGTTGCTCTTAGATATCCAAGAGGAGGAGATGAAATAGATCTTCCTCAAATTAAAGAAGTAAAATATGGTAAATGGGAAATAGTGAAACAAGGGAATGGTGTTGCTATTTTAGCAGTAGGTAAAATGGTTCAAAAAGCAGTTGTTGCAAATGAAAAATATAATTTGAACGCTACAATAATTAATGCAACTTTTATTAAACCTTTAGATGAAGAACTATTACTAAAACTTATTTCTGAAAAATATAACATATTAACCATTGAAGATAATGTAATAAATGGTGGATTTGGGTCAAATGTTACGATTTTTCTTGCAAAAAATAATTTTTGTGGTATAATACGCTCCATGGGTTTTTGTGATAGATTTATTGAACAAGGATCTGTTGAAGAGTTATTTAATCAAGAGGGATTAAATAGTGAAAATATCAAAAATATGGTTCTAGAATTACATAGGGGGAGAAAATATGGAAAAAGAAAAAAGGGAAATAGAAAAAATTGATGAAGCTATATTAAAAATGAAAGATAATTATTCAAAGTATGAAATTTATAGTTTAGTTATAAAATATTTAACTTCTAATAATTTAAGTGATGAAGATAATAACTTATTAAATGAGTATTTTGCTAATGTTTCAAAAGAAGACTTTATTAATGAATTAGCAAAACATTCTTTAAAAGTTGCTGGATCAAGTGATAAAAATATAAGTTATAAACATGTATCTCAAAAATTCTTAAATGAGTTAATTGAATATAAAATAGCACGTGAAGATATTGTTAAATTTTTACAAAAAGATAATATATCTTTAATGTTTTTGATAGTAGCATTTATTGAACAAAGATATTATAGTAATTTGAATATGGATGAACTAGAGAAAATTGAAGATGGATATGCTAAAAATTATTTATATTATTTAGAGCCTACAAATTCAAAAAAAACTCAAACATCTAGTTTAGGAAAAGTTAGAAATTTATTATTTAATAAAAATAGAAATGATGTACTAAGTAGTGGACAAATAAAAAGAAATCATGTTGATTATTCTCTTGGAAAAGACTTATTTGCAACAATGGATGTAGGTAGCGTTAAAGAAAATCAGGAAGATGGATCTTTAATTATTGAACATCCAAATAATAGAAAGTTTAAGTTATTAGCTGTTGCTGATGGAATAAGTTATAATTTTTCTGGAGAAAGAGCAAGTAACTATGTTTTAGCAAGTATATTAAAATGGTTTGAAGAATTAGATGAATGTTATTTTAATGATATAGAGTCGCTAGAAAGATTACTAATTAATAAACTAAAACAGATTAATGTTGAGTTACGTGATAATAAAGATGGAAGAGGAACAACATTTACTTGTGCTATAGTTGGAAATAACAAAACACTTGTGTCATCAATAGGTGATTCGCGTGCATATTTGTTAAATAATGAAAAATTAAAAAGACTTACAAAAGATGATTCATATATTCAAAAATTAAATGAATTATCTAATATTGGAGAAGAAAAATTAAGATTTCATAAAAGTGCTGATATAGTAAATAAATATTTAGGAATGATTGAATTTGATGAATCAATTAATCCTCAAGTAAATTTATTGAATAATAATGAGTATGATATTTTATTATTAGTTACAGATGGTGTTACAAGATGTTTAAATGATGATGAAATTGAATATATTACAAATAGAACATCTTCACAAGATATAACTAAAAAATTAGTATTATCTTCAAAAACTTCATTATCTAAAATGGATGAGTTGTATTATGGGTTTAATGAAGAAATAAAAGGTGGAATAGATAATACTACTGCTGTTGTTTACTCAAAAAAAAGATAAAAAAGTGGGTTTCCACTTTTTTAATTGTCTTTAAATACTTTAAAATCTGGTATGAAACTTTCTTTACATGTTTCTCCTTCTTGAATATATGCATTAGTGATTCCTAAGTCACATGCATAATTAATCAATTCGTCATATTCATCTTCTGTTACAGTATTATTTAATTCTTTATATTTTTCTATTTTTCTTATAGGTGTATATTGATTCATTATGCTTATAGTTATATCATCTTTATAATTATCATGTAGATACTTTATTATTTTTTTTGAATCATCTAAATGATTTGGTAATAATAGATGTCTTACAATTACTCCTTTTTGCATTATATCATTTTTATATTTAACTTTTCCAACTTGTCTAAACATTTCATTAATAGCATTTTTAGCAATTTCAAAATAATTATCTGCTTTTGAAAAATTATTAGCTAATTCATTATTAAAATACTTGAAATCTGGTAAATAAATATCAATTAATCCATCTAATTCTTTTAGTGCTTCAATATTTTCATATCCACTTGAATTATATATGATTGGTACTTTTAATCCTTTTTTCTTTGCAAGTATTAATCCTTTTTTAATAAGAGGAATATACATAACACCTGTTACTAGATTTATATTATTAGCCTTTTTATTTTGTAATTCTATGCAAATATCTGCAAATTCTTCAATTGTTATTTCTTTACCATTATTATTCGTTGAAATATCGTAGTTTTGACAAAAGATGCATTTTAGATTGCAACAGGAAAAAAATATTGTCCCAGAACCAGTTTCACCTGAAATGCAAGGTTCTTCCCAATAATGTAGTGAGTACCTAGCAATTTTAATATTATTACCAGCTTTACAAAAACCTAATTCATTATTATTTCTATTAACTTTGCAATTTCTTGGGCAAAGAGTGCAACATGATAAATCCATAAAAGACACCTCTAAGATATTATAACATATCTATTTTATTTTTTTGTTATATGGTATAATCTTGATGGGTGATGAAAATGAGTGATATAGATATAGCTAAAACATGTGTGAAGAAAGAAATAACTGAAGTTGCCAAAAAAATTGGACTTTTAGAAGATAATATCGATTGTTATGGAAAGTATAAAGCTAAGATAAAGTTTAATGACATAATGAATGGTGAAAAAGGGAAATTAATTCTTGTTACTGCTGTTAATCCGACTCCATATGGTGAAGGGAAAACAACTGTATCAATTGGATTAGTTGATGCTTTTAATCATTTAGGGAAGAATGCCATTGGTGTATTAAGAGAACCATCTTTAGGACCAGTTTTTGGATTAAAAGGTGGAGCAACAGGTGGTGGATATAGTCAAGTAGTACCTATGGAAGATATAAATCTACATTTTACTGGAGATTTACATGCTATAACTAGTTGTAATAATTTAATATCTGCTGCTATTGATAATCATATATATCAAGGTAATACATTAGGTATTGATCCTGATAAAATATTCTTTAAGAGATGTTTAGATGTAAATGATAGGGCACTTAGAAGAATTTCATATGAAGTAAGTGATGGAGTAGTTGAACATTCTGGATTTAATATTACAGCTGCTTCTGAAGTTATGAGTGTTTTCTGTCTTTCTAAAGATTATGCTGAATTAAGAGAAAAACTTGGAAATATTATGATTGCCTTCGATACAGCTGGAAATCCTATTTATGTACGTGATTTAAATCTAGATGGGGCATTAGTTACTTTACTTAAAGATGCTTTTAATCCTAATTTAGTTCAAACACTTGAAAATAATCCAGTAATTATTCATGGAGGACCTTTTGCAAATATTGCTCATGGATGTAATTCTATAGTTGCAACCAATTTAGGTTTAAAATTATCAGATTATGTTATTACTGAAGCAGGATTTGGAGCAGATCTAGGTGCAGAGAAGTTTATGGATATCAAATGTAGAATGGCTGATTTAAAACCTGATTGTGTTGTTTTAACAGTTACTACAAGAGCACTAAAACATAATGGAGGAGCAAGTAAGGATAGTATAAATGATGACAATATTACATATTTACAATTAGGTCTTCCAAATTTACAAGTTCATATAGAAAATTTAAAAAAATATACATCTCATGTAATAGTAGCACTTAATAAATTTGCAACTGATGCACCAAATGAAATAGAACTAATTAAAAAATTTGTAGAGTCTAATAATGTTTCTTTTGCACTTTGTGAGACGTATATAAAAGGTGGAGTAGGTGCAGTAGCACTTGCTGATAAAATAGTTGAAATATGTGATAAGGAAAATGATTTCAAACTTCTTTATGATGTTAATTCATCAATTGAAGAAAAAATTGAAAAAATTTGTTACGAAATATATCATGCAGGAAAGATTACATATTCTACTATGGCACTTGATAAAATAGAAATGATAAAAAGATTAAGGGAAGATGATTTACCTATTTGTATTGCGAAAACACAGTATTCTATAAGTGATGATCCTAAAAAATTAGGATATCCAAAAGATTATGAAGTTACTGTAAGAGATGTTGAACTTCATACTGGGGCAGGATTTATAACTGTTCTACTTGGATCAATATTAACTATGCCAGGTCTTCCAAAAAAGCCAAACTATGAGATAATTGATCTTTCAGAAGATAATGAAATAGTAGGTTTATTCTAATAAAAAATAATCCATAATATTAATGGTGATATTATGGACTTTTTTATGTTAACTATTAAGTCAGTTGGATCTTTATTTTTTCTATATTTATTTACAAATGCTTTAGGTAAAAAACAAATTAATCAACTAAATATGTTTGATTATGTAATAGGAATATCAATAGGTAATGTAGTTGCAGAAATGACAGTTAATAAAGAAGTTTTGTTTTTTGATGGTGTTTTTGTCATGTTTACTTATGCTCTTATTTCTTTAATAATATCATTTATAACTACAAAAAGTATCATAGCTAGAAGACTTATTGTTGGTGTTCCTATTATTTTAATAGAAAATGGAAATATAATTGAATCAGGTCTTAAAAAAGTAAAATTTGATATAAATGATTTACTTGAAGAAGCAAGAATAGATGGATATTTTGATATATCTGAAATAGAATATGCGATTATGGAAGCTAATGGGAAAGTTAGTTTTCTTCCTAAGAGTAAGTTTTCACCTTTGAAAGCTAATGATATAAAATTAAAAAAAGAATATATAGGACTTTGTACAAACCTTGTAATTGATGGTAAAATAATGAAAAACAATTTGAAAAGTATTCATAAAGATGAAAAATGGTTAATTAAAAGACTTAGTAATATGAACTTTAATAAGATTGATGATTTACTTTTAGTAACGTGTGACACAAATGAAAAGTTAAATGTTTATCTCAAAGGTGTTAAAGCAAATCCTTATGGAAAATTTGAATGAAAAAAGATGTTTGCCCAGTAAACATCTTTTAATCTTTTTTTTCTACATATTCATTTAGAGGTTTAATTTTAAATGATGGTTCTCCTATAAGATCAGTAGTCACATATCCAGCTTCGGCATTAATAACGTCTGGAATTCTATTTACTACAGTAGCACAAGTTAGTTCTACTGTTTTGGGTCTATTTACGACTATTGTTGTATCTGGTTCACCATAAACTGTCCATTCATTTTTATCGAAATCATCTTTTGAATAGACTTTTCCTATGCATTCTGATTCAATTGTAATTCCTTCTTTTGTAGTAGTGGTAACTACCGCACTCATTCCAGTGGCATTTCCCTTTGGAATAGTCATACCTAATGTACTTGACTCTAAATCTTCACTGTGAGTTTGTGGTACACATTTTTGTGTTTGGCTTAAAACTGTAAGGCCTAATTTTTCAGCAAGCCATCCATTAACACTCCACATATAGGAAGGGGCGAATTCACATTTATCAATTTGCTCTTTTCTTTCCTCCTCTGTTAAGTTATCTAAAGAGGCAATTTTTTCTTCGAATTCGTTTAAGGTAAGCCCAGCTCCATGGGCTTCTGCAAGTGCAATACCATATTCTTCTACATTATAACTTGAACTACCTTTTATCTTTGTAATTCTTTGCGTAGATGATGCTATGGCTGAGATTAATTCTCCCCAGTATATATCTTGATATCCACTTCCTGTTATAGTGCAACCTGTTTCTTTAGCAATTGCATTTAGGGCTTTTGTAGATATTGGATTTGAGTTAATTGGGAAGAATGCTTCTTCACATGTAGTAATTGCGTTTATTCCAAGTTTTGCACATGTTTCAAGAGAGTGATATACGTCATTTAATAGACTCATTGTTGTTACAATACAAATGTCAGGCTTTGTTTCTTTTAACATCTTTTCAGCATCATTAACAGATGTTACTAGAATTCCTGTTTCATTTCCACCAAGTATTATTGATAGATCTTTACCAATAATATCTGGATTAATATCTACTGCTCCAACAATTTCGCATCCTTTCTCAAGAGCATAACGCATTGTGTATAAACTCATTTTTCCTACACCATACTGCACAACTCTTATTTTTCTGTTCATATCTCCTCCTATTTAAGTAAAATATACATCACAATATTTAATTTAACAACAAATAATTGTTGATATTTTTTTTAAAATGTAAAAAACTGTGAATAAAAGTTGTATGGAATTGTGAAAAAAAATATATTTAATAAAAGATATTATTAATTTTAATATTTGTCATTATTTTTACTGGTTGCAAAAATAGCGATGTTTTGGAGTGTAAAAGAATTATTAATGATGGTGATATTTAGATATCAAATATTTATAATTTAAAGTCTACATATGAAAAGATTCTTTCTATTGGTATTAAAGAAATATTTGATGTTTCTCGTATTGATTTATTTTATAAATAGCATGATTACGTTAATAATCTTTTAAATTTGGTTTTAGAAGATTGAAGAGAATTATGTAGTTATACTGATAAATTATTTTAGGATTTACAGTCGTGCAACTATGAAAGATGAAATGATTATATTGCATTAGATGGAATTGTTGTATTAGAAAAATGAAAGGCTTTAGTTATTTTCCTATAATTAAAAAAGTGATATAAATCACTTTATAAGCCAAATACTTCTTTTAGAGTAGTCGTTTCTATTTTTGGATATAAATCAGAAAACATTCCAGTTGTACTTTTTATAGTAGTTTTTCCAAGCCCATCATAGAAATATGGACTTTTTTTATCACTTAGACTAGCACCTATAGTGGCGTCATACACATAGTATTTTCCTTCATATTCTACATAGTTCCACATATGTGTTGTTGATAAAACTAGATATGAATTTATTCCAATATTTTGAAATATAAGCTGTGAGGCTTTAGCAAAACCTGCGCATACTGATTTTCCACCTGTAAAGAAACTGTAAGCTGATTGATTGCTTTTAGTAAATGTAAAAAGTTTGTCATAATTATGAGATGCAACGTAGTCATAAACATAAATTATTTTTTCTTTATCTGTCATATTTTTAGTATCATTTCTTATGTTTTCCATTTCACGGGCTATTCTTTTTGTTCCAAAAAAAGTTTTTATTTCACTTAAATTACCATAATTTTCATAAGTTATTTTATTATTAGAAATATTATAATAATTAATACCAACGAAACTTATTAACTCAGGATGATCTAGATATACTGCATAATAACTATTTAAAAGTTTTGATTGACAATTTTCGTAGCAATTAATTGTTACTTTATTTTTATTATGCAAGCTAGAATTAATTATTTCATCATATATATAATAATCATCTTTATCAAGAAGATTTTCTTTAAAGTATTCTTGACTCATATATAAATCATTTATATACCTATCACTATTTTTATATTCTTTTGTTATTAGTGGATTACCTTTAATTGGTCTAAAATAAAAATTAAATAGAGTAAAAATTATCACTAATAGTATATATATCAGATATCTTTTTTTAATCATTTAAATCACCTATATAATAAATCGTTGAATTGATTATTCTAACTCCTGGAATTAAAAACTTATTATTTAAATAATTTAGTTCCTTATCAGAATTAAGACCAGTTCTTTGAATAATTGTATTGTAGTCAAATTTGTTATTAAAATATAATGCATATTTTGTTATTAGACTATTATCATATTCAGTAAGTAAAGATGTAGTATCATTATCTATTAATATTGCCCTTTTTTTTATAAAACCGATATACTCTAAGTATAAAACTAATAAAATT
Organism: Bacilli bacterium; assembly: GCA_017477845.1. Classification (GTDB taxonomy): domain Bacteria; phylum Bacillota_I; class Bacilli_A; order RF39; family UBA660; genus RUG13868. The sequence continues at coordinate 30,860 of JAFUTR010000031.1, read as the reverse complement.
GCTTCGTCTTTAGAAATATTATATAACTCGGCTAGTTTAGAAAAACTAAGAATTAAATTATCTTTGGCATTAATGTATACTGCATGTATTACTTCACTATTAACTTCAGTGTTAACATTATAAAAATTACAAAAAATTTTAAATTTTTCTTTTGTTAATAATTGTTCTTTTTTTTCATTTAATTTCTTTAGCGCCTTTTTATTTGATATATAGTCATAAATCCAAAATGATAAAAAATAAATGATTGTAAAAATGATTATAAAAATAATAAATTCTTTAAGTCTCATTTCATCACCTACTGTATAAATTATAAAATATATTATAACTTTTTACTAGTAATTTTAACAATTGTATATAAAATATTAAATTCTAAATTTTATTTTTAAATCTCTATTAATTTTTACTTTATGTTCTATATAAATATGTTATAATATTGTATTGAAAAAAGGAGTGATATAATGGATAAATTATCACGTGAAGAAGTTTTACACGTTGCAAATTTAGCGAGAATTCATCTTGAAGAAGAAGAAATAGAAAAATTTAGAGTGCAATTAAAAAAACTTATGGATGATATTGATAAAATAAAAGATGTAAAAGATTATGATGAAGATATGCTTATATCTCCAGTTTCATATAATTCGGAGTTAAGAAAAGATGAAGAGGAAGAGATGCTTGATTATAAAGTAGTGATGAAAAATGTCCCTCATTCAACTGGAAATTTTGTGGAAGTACCGGTGATGTTAAATGAGTAAATATCTAGATTTAAGTATTAAAGAGATTAATGATTTATTGAAAAGTAAAAAAATAAAACCATTAGATCTTGTTTTAGAGTGTTTTGCTCGTATTAAAGAAAATGAAGATTTAAACGCATTTATAACATTTGATGAAGAAAATGCTATTAAAAAAGCAAAAGAATTAGAAAATGTGGAAGTAGATAATTTATTCTTTGGTATTCCTATTGCTATTAAAGATAATATTTGTACATTAGGATTAAGAACTACATGTGCTTCTAAGATTCTTGAAAATTTTATTCCTATTTATAATGCTACTGTTATTGATAAGATAAATGAAAAACATATGATTATAGTTGGAAAAACTAATATGGATGAATTTGCTATGGGATCTTGTTCTAAAACTAGTTATTTTGGTGCACCTCATAATCCATGGAATAAAGATAAAATAACTGGAGGATCAAGTGGTGGAAGTGCTTCTTGCGTATCTAATAGAATAGTTCCTCTTGCTCTTGGAAGTGACACTGGTGGATCAATTAGACAACCTGCTTCGTTATGTGGAATTGTTGGAATGAAACCTACATATGGAAGAGTATCAAGATATGGACTTGTTGCCTTTGCATCAAGTATGGATCAAATAGGACCAATGACTAGAAATGTATTTGAAAATGCAAGTCTTTTAAACATTATTTGTGGAAAAGATCATAAAGATTTAACTAGTGCAGATAAAGATGAGGAAGACTTTACAAGATTTATTGGTGAAGATATTAAGGGAATGAAAATTGCTATACCGAACTATTTTGTTTCTTCTGTGGTATCTAGTCAAGTATTAGATAAATTCAATAATATCGTTGATTTATTAAAGAAAAAAGGATGTATAGTAGACTATGTAGATATTGATTACATAGAAAATGCTGTAACATTGTATCAGATCCTTGCAATGGGTGAAGCGAGTGGAAACTTAGCTAGATTTGATGGAGTAAGATATGGATATTCTTATCCAAATCCTAAAAACTTAGAAGAATTATATACTAAAACAAGACAGATTGGATTTGGTGATGAAGTAAAAAGAAGAATAATGGTTGGATCATTTATACTAAGTGGAGAAAATGCCAAAATATACTATGATAAAGCTATGAGTATTCGTGATGATATAAAAAAGAGCTTTGAAGAAAAATTTAAAAAATATGACTTAATTATTGGACCTACTACTACAGATGTTGCCTATGACATAAAAAAAGAATTTAATGATCCTTCTAAATCTTTTTTGGATGATGTATTAGTAATACCTGTTAATATGGCTGGACTTCCAGGACTTTCTTTACCTGTTGGTTTCTCTTGCGAAAAATTACCTATAGGTCTTCATATAATAGGAAATTATTTTGAAGAAGCTAAAATGTATAAATTTGCAGCATATCTTGAAAAAGAATTGAGCCTTAATTTAGATCCTAGAAGTAAAGCTAAAAGAGGTGATAGATATGAGTAATTATAAAACAACTGTTGGAATAGAAGTACATGCAGAATTAAAAACTAAAACTAAGATGTTTTCTGGTAGCGCTAATCATTATGGTAAAATGGCAAATACATGTACAAATGTTGTAGATTTAGGTTATCCTGGAACACTTCCAACAATTAATGAAGAAGCTATCCGTTTAGGACTTCGTGCTGCTTTAGTGCTTAATTGTACTATTAATAAACATATGCACTTTGATAGAAAAAATTATTTTTATCCAGATAATCCTAAAAACTATCAAATTACTCAGAATAGAACGCCTATAGGAGTAAATGGATATGTATTAATAGAAACTTCAAAAGGGCCTAAAAAGATAAGAATACATGATATACATGTAGAAGAAGATACATGTAAGAGTATTCATAATGAATCTATATCTTTACTTGACTTTAATAGAGCAGGAGTACCTCTTGTAGAAATTGTTACAGAAGCTGATATGGAAAGCGATGAAGAGGCTGTTAAATATCTTGAAAAGTTAAGAGAACTATTATTATATGCTGATGTATCTGACTGTAAAATAGAAGAAGGAAGCATGAGATGTGATTGTAATGTTTCTGTTAGCAAAACTGATAAATTAAATCCAAAAGTTGAAGTTAAAAATATTGGTTCTATTTCAAATGTTGGGGAAGCAGTTCGTTATGAAGTAGAAAGACAAATTGCTCTTTATGAAAAAGGTGAAGTATTCAAGGAACAAACAAGAAGATTTGATGATAAAACAATGTCTACAATTTTAATGAGAGTTAAGGAAACTGGAAATGACTATAGATATTTTCCTGAACCTGATATACCATTTATTGATTTAACAGATGAATTTATAAAAAATACAAAAGATAATCTTCCTATGTCAAGTGATGAAAGAAGAAAAATATATATAAATGCAGGAATTAATGAAGTAAATGTTGAAAAAATTATTCAAAATAGAAATGTTTCTGACTATTTAAGTAAGTTTGATGATATTAATCTTGTTATTGCAAGTAATTTATTGCTTGGAGATATAGCTGCATATCTTAATAAAATGGAAATGGAACTTGATGATACTAAGTTAACTAATGATAAATTTAAAGATGTTGTTAATTATTTAGATAAAGGTAAAATAAATAGTAAAATATTTAAGGAAATTTTAGATGACTTAATGGAAACAGATGATAATTTAGACACAATACTTGATAATCACAGCATAAAAGAAATGGGAGAAGATGAGCTTGTTTCAATCATTAATGATGTCTTAGAAAATAATAAACAAAGTGTTGATGACTATAAAAATGGTAATAGCCGTGCAATTAAATATTTGATGGGACAAATTATGAAAGAAACTAGGGGGAATGCTAATCCATCTTTTGTTAATCAAAAACTTATAGAACTTCTTGAAAAATAGAAGTTCTTTTATTTTTTGTAATTATTTATTTTAAAAAAACTACTATTTATTTACCTTTTGGTGTATAATTAATGTACTGAGGTGAATTATATGAATTATATTAAGAAACACAAATTAACAGTGTTTATAATTTTAGTATATATAGTAATGATTTGTTTTGCATTTTTTATTTATAACATGTTTATAGGAAGCAGTGGGCTTCCTGTATATGGTGATAGACTTGATGGAATTGAAGATGTAATGATTAGTGACAAGCAATTTAATGATATTAAAGATGAATTATTAAAAGAAGATATAGTTGTTAATGTTACTAAACCATATTTAAATGGAAAAATATTAAAAGTAATCGTGTATGTTGGTGATAAAGCTGAAATAGATCCTTCAAAAAAACTTACTGATAAAATTACACAAGTGCTAAATGATGAACAAAATAAATATTTTGATATCGAAGTGTATGTGACAAAGTATTATAGTTGTGAATTAGTAACAAGTGGAAAAACTGATGAAGATGGTATATTTACTGAATCAGTTACAGTTAAGTTTAATGATGATTTATCAAAAGCAGATAATGTTTTAGAGTATGGTATTTCAAAAGATAGCACAGTTAATTATAATAAAGAAAAAGATGTTAGAATTGAAGAAGATGGTGAGTATGTTATTTATGGATATACTAAGGATAAATTAGGAGAATCAACTTGTAGTATTAAAGTTGTAAAAAAAGCATCAGATGTTGATGCTAATACTACAGATATTTCTTCATTATCAAGTCCTAATTTTCCAATTATAGGATATAAAAAGGCTGGTACTAGTAGTTTTATTTGGACTAAGAATAGATAAGAGTTGGTGAACGTATGAAGATAAAGAAAAAATGGTTAATAACTATTCCAATTTTAGTTGCAGTAGTAATATTTGTAGGTTTATTTTATTACTATAATAGAGAAGATGAAAATTCTTTTACAGTTTCAGAGAAAAAATGGATAGCTGATAATTCTTCTACTGTAATAGATTTTAATGCTCCAAATGATTATCCTATATTTGGAGAAAGTGGAGTGTTTAGGACTTTTATAAATGATTTTAGTGAAACAACTGGTTTAGAATTTAATATTATTCCGTATTTAAGAGAAGGGGAAGTTAATTCAACTGGTTATAGATTTAGAGTTTTAAATAGTGAAGATGAACTTGATAAAAACGATTTATTACTTCAAGAAGATGTTTATATATTATATGGAAAAGATAATGGAAAATACGATTCTATGTTAGAAGCTACTGATAAAACCATTGGTGTGTTAACTAGTGATTCTGATGAAATTATTTATTACTTGAAGTCATATAGTAATTTAAAATATAAGACATATGATAAATCGCAAGATTTATTTAAAGATTATGAAGACAAAAAAGTAGATTTAATTATAATACCTAATAACATGTATTTAGATACTACACTTTTAAATGATAAATATAATATCAAATATGTATTTACTGAACTAAGTAAAAAAATAGTTCTTTCTTTAGCTGATAATGAAAATAATGATAAAATGAATAATATTATTGAAAAGTATTTTAATAACTGGAAAGAAAAAAATTATATTCAAACATATAATAAGACGTTATTAAACTATTATATTTCGAAAGCTAATGTAAATGATAAAGATAAAACAGAATTTTTAACTAAGAATTATACATATGGTTTTGTTTCAAATCTTCCTTATGAAAATTTAGAAAAAACAACATTTAGTGGTATAGCTGCTGAATACTTAAATAGAATGATGAGACTTACTAATTCTGATTTTATTACTTTTAAAGAATATGATAATTTAGATGATTTAAAAAAAGCTATAGATAAAGGTGAAGTTGATATATATTTTAATTATTTTGATTACGAAGCAAATAAATATAATTCAACTATTTCACCTTTTATTGAAAAATACGTTGTACTTGCTAAAACTAGCGATAAATATGTAATTAATAGTTTTGAAGCAATGAAAGGAAAGAAAGTTTCAATAATAGAAGATAATTCAATTTACAATTATTTCAAAGATAATAGTAAAGCAAAACTTGCCCCTTGTAGAAACATTAAAGAATTACTAAATAATAGTGATGGTAATTTAATAGTAGTAGATAGAGAATTGTATGAATATTATAGAAATAATAAATTTGAAGATTATGAAGTACTATTTGAATCAACAATTACAAATGATTACAAGTTTATGGTAAATAATGATGATACTAATAAAGTATTTTATGATGTATTTAATTATATAATTGGTACAAATTCTTATTATAATTATAGAAATAGTGGAATAAATAGTTTAAATCTTTCTTTGCTTGAAAAATCAACATTTGAAGAATTATATATGATGTTACTTGCTATAGTATTAATTCCAATTATTGTTTTATTAGTTCTATATTTTGCGTTTAAAAAGACAAAAAAAGTAAAGACTATAAAGAAAGAAGAAAGAAGAAAGTATACTGATATGCTTACTTCATTAAAAAATAGGAACTATTTGAATCACAATATTAAAGTATGGAATGAATCTCAAAAATATCCTCAATCAATAATAATAATTGACTTAAATAATATTAAATATGTTAATGATAATTATGGACATGAGCAAGGGGATGAATTAATTATTGGAGCAGCTTCTATTTTAATTAATACACAGTTAGAAAATAGTGAAATAATAAGAAGTGATGGAAATGAATTTTTGTTATATTTAGTTGGTTATAGTGAACAACAAATATCAACTTATTCAAAGAAACTTGCAAAAGAATTCAAATCTCTTCCATATGGATTTGGAGCAGCAATAGGTTTTAGTATGATTAATGATGAGATTAAAACTATTGATGATGCTATTAACGAAGCTACAATTGAAATGAGAAAAGATAAAGAAGAGTATAGATAGGGAAGACTTATGAAAGAAAAAATAAAAAGATTTTTACATTATCTTTATATAAGTATTAAACGACCAGAAATGGAGGTTTTGCCTGGAAATCTCTCTTTTTTCTTTATGATGATGATTATTCCATTATTAACAATATTAGGAATAGTTATTTCTAATATTGATGTTGGAAAGACTAGCGTTTATGATGCCTTAGTAGAGAGTTTTCCAAATAATATAGCAACCCTTATTATTTCAATAGCAGGTGAGGGGTCATCTTCAATTGGAATATTTTCATTGTTACTTGCATCTTTAATACTTGCTTCAAATGGGACTTATTCGATGATTATAACTTCTAATTCAATTTATGGAATTAAGAATTCTAATTATTTTAAAAATAAGTTGAAGTCAATAGTTCTTGTAATAGTTTTAGTTATACTTTTTGTAATATTATTAATAATTCCTGTTATTAATACAAAAGTGTTAGGTTTTATAGGAAGGATTACTCATACTGATATGGCTTCTAATATTTATTTCTTACTTTATAGATTTTTGAGGTATCCAGTAACGTTTTTACTTGTTTTCATTTTTGTTAAGTTATTGTATTGGTTTTCTCCTAATAGGACTAAATTAAAAAGAAAAACTAGTTATGGAGCATTATTTTCATCATTTTTATTAGTTATTATCACATGGTTGTATTCATATTATATAGAGTATTTTTCAACTTATGAAACTTTTTATGGAAGCATTTCAAGTTTATTATTTCTAATGATGTACTTATATATAATTTCATATGTATTTGTTCTTGGAATGAGTATGAATGCAGCTCGTGGTAAAATGTTAGAAGAAAGAGATAATTCTATATAATTATAAAAAAATGCATTTGAATGTATTTTTTTTCTTAAAAAATTGAATTATCTTGCTTATTTTGTTATAATTAACTCGCGAGGGATTCCTATGAGTATAAAAAATGAAAAAAATAAAGGTAAAAGAATTACAAAATTGTATTTAAAAAAAGAAAGAAAAGAGAAAAAAAGTATTAGTATGATAGAAAGATTTAAAAGAAAGGTTTCTAATTTTAAAAAGGACCCTAAAGCTTCTTTAAAGTCGATGTGGAAGGCTTTTTTATCTTCTTTATCTGTTAATAGATTATTTATCTTTTTTATATTTTTCAATGTATTAAATGATTTGATTTTAAGATATTTGACATTAGGAAGCAATACTATTTTTGATTTTGATGCAATTTTAGTTGATGCGGCATTTATGTTTTTAGTGGGTTCTTTTGCCTATTTATTTAATGAAAAAGGTAAATTTATTTATATGTTTGTTGTAACATCTTTTTTAACTTTTTTGTGTGTTTTAAACTCTGCATATTATACCTTTTATACTTCATATTCTTCTATTTCATTATTGTCTACAGCAAGATTCATAACTGATGTAGGAGATGCAGTTGTTGAAAATGTTTTACAACCAAAAGATTTAATATATATTTTATTTCCTTTAGCTTTTATTTTTTTACATCATAGATATAAGAAATCTTTGTCATATATTAAATCAAGATTTAGACTTAAAAGTAGAAAAGCATTTATTAAATCTATCGTAATTGGTTTATTTTTTGCACTTGTTTATAGCACTACTTTAACAGGAACTGATATTTCGAGACTTACAAAACAATGGAATAGAGAGTATATTGTTAAAAAATTTGGAATTTATGTTTATCATGTTAATGATTTGGTAAAAAGCTTAGAGCCTAAATTTGCTGCACTTTTTGGATATGATTCAGCTTTGAAAGAATTTAAAGATTTTTATAGTAATGTAAGTGAACAGATGCCTACTATAAATGAATTTACTGGTATTTTTGAAGGGAAAAATATAATAGTTATTCATGGAGAATCAATTCAAAACTTTTTGATTGGTTTAGAATTTAATGGGCAAGAGGTTACTCCAAATCTTAATAAATTAGCTAGTGAAGGAATGTACTTTAATAATTTTTATACTCAGGTTAGTATTGGGACAAGCAGTGATACTGAATTTACATTTAATACTTCTTTGATGCCGGCTAGTATTGGAACTGCTTTTAGTGATTATGCAGATAAAGAATATGTTTCAATTCCAAAACTTTTGAAAGAAAAAGGATATTATACTTTTGCAATGCATGCAAATAATGGAGAATATTGGAATAGACGCGTTATGCATAAAAACCTTGGCTATGATGATTTGATAGCTAAAGATCAATATGAAATCGATGAAGTAATTGGACTTGGATTATCAGATGAATCATTTTTTAGGCAATCAGTAGAGAAATTAAAAGTTATTAAACAAGAACATGACAAGTATTATGGTACATTTATAATGTTATCTAATCATACCCCTTTTTCTGATGTAGATAAATATGGAGAATTTGATGTTGATATAAAAGAAACTATAATAAATGAAGATGGGGAAGAAGAGGTAATATCTCATCCTTATATGGAAGGAACAAAACTTGGTAATTATTTCAAATCTGCTCATTATGCTGATTATGCATTGGGAGTGTTTTTTGAAGAGTTAGAAAATGCTGGATTACTTGATAATACTATAGTTGTATTTTATGGTGATCATGATGCTCGTCTTCCTAGAAATAATTACATAAGACTATATAATTATGATCCTGAAACTGATACTGTGCTTGAGTCAGAAGACCCATCTTACGTTGATTTTAACGAATATGATTATGAATTAAATCGTAAAGTTCCGTTTATAATATGGTCAAAGGAAACTGTAAATAATCCTAAAGTTTATACTTATACAATGGGAATGTATGATGTTATGCCAACACTAGGGAATATGTTTGGTTTTTATAACAAATATGCCCTTGGACATGATATTTTCAATGTAAAAGATGATAATATCGTTATTTTCCCTACTGGAAACTGGTTAACAAAAGATATGTATTATAATAGCCAAAAACAAGAATCATATATTTTATCAAATGCAATAGTTCCAACTGAAACAATAGAAGCAAATTCAAATTATACTGATAAACTTCTTTCTATTTCAAATGATATTTTAGTATATGACTTAATTAGAAATTCAAAAATAGAAACAGTAGATGAAAGTAAATTTGTAGAGGGTAATAATGAACAAAAAGGGTATTAAAATAATAATTATTTTACTAATACTAGGAGCCTTAGTGCTCCTTTATTATAATTTTTTTAGCAAAAATGAAAAAATTGATGAGGTATTTATTGTAGATTCTATTATGGATTATGATTATACTTTATATAATAATAAAAGTGATTTATATAATGGTAACTTTAAGGCGTTAAAAAATATATTAAATAGCAAAGAAGTTAATTATGAAGAATATGCAAAAACTATTTCTAAATTATTTGTAATTGACTTTTATTCTTTAGATGATAAAATAACTAATACTGATATTGGTGGAGTGATGTTTATACATCCAAATATAAAAGACAATTTTATTTTAAAAGCAGAAGATACTATATATAAAAGTATAGAAAGTAACTTAAATGGGAAAAGAAAACAGGTGCTACCAAAAGTTAATGATGTCGAAGTAGTAGATTTCAATAGTGAGGGAAATTACTATTTTGTTACTATTAAAATAAAATATATTAAGGATTTAGAATATCCAAATGAAGTTAAGATAGTATTAGTACATGAAGATGAAAAACTATTTGTTATTGAAGTTTTGTAGGTGATAAAATGAATAGAGTTATATTAATAAAATATGGTGAATTAACAACTAAAAAAGGAAATAGAAATTTCTTTGTAGGATTACTATATAAAAGTATAGAGAATAAACTTAAAAATTATGATGTAAAAATATATAAAGATTTATCAAGAATGTATATTGAATTTGATGAAAATGATCTTGATAAAATATTAGAAAGAATTAATAAAGTATTTGGAATTCATGAATATTTAGTAGCATACAAAGTTAATACAAATGAAGAAGAGATTAAATCTAAAGTAATTGAAATTGTTAAAGAAGAAAAATTTAATTCTTTTAAAGTTGAAACCAAAAGAAGTTATAAAGAATTTCCTTTTAAAAGTTTAGATTTTTCAAGACAAGTTGGTGGATTAATACTTAAAAATATTGATGATATTCATGTTGATGTACATAATCCGGATTTGACAGTAAATATAGAAATTAGAAAGGATTTTACATATATTTATACAAATTATTATTATGGACTTGGAGGATATCCTAATAATACTTTAGGAAAAGGATTGTTAATGCTTAGTGGTGGAATTGATTCTCCAGTTGCAGCATATCTTGCTATTAAACGTGGAGTTCATATTGAAGCAATTTATTTTGAAGCTATACCTCATACAAGTATTAATGCTAGAAATAAAGTTATAGAATTATGTAAAAAATTGTCTATATATACGTCAAGTATAAAACTTCATATAGTTCCGTTTACAGAAATACAAGAAGCTATATATAAAACAGCTGATCAAGATTATGTAATTACTATTATGAGAAGAATGATGTACAGAATTGCAGAAAGAATGGCTAAAAGAAGAAAGTGTCTTGCAATAGTAAATGGTGAGTCAATTGGACAAGTGGCAAGTCAAACACTGACAAGTATGAAGGTGATTAATTCTGTAACTAATTATCCTGTAGTAAGACCGGTTGCATGTCTTGATAAACTTGAGATAATGGAAATAGCTAGAAAAATTGATACATATAATATAAGTATTTTGCCTTATGAAGATTGCTGTACAGTATTTGTACCAAAACATCCAGTAATTAATCCAAAATTAAGTTTATGTCTTGAAATGGAAGAAAGATTTGACTATCAAGAATTAATTGATAAGACACTTAAAAATATTAAAACAATAACTATTACTGAAGATGACAAAAAAGAATTTGAAGATTTGCTTTAAAGAAGAGTATAAAAAAAAGAAAAAATCACATCCTAAAAATGTAGGAGGTGAAATAATGAGAAAAAGTTCTAATAAAACAAACTCTTCAAGAAAATCTACAAGATCAAAAAATAATGCTACAAATACATCTTTAGATAATATGAAATATGAAATAGCTAACGAATTCGGAGTTACTCTTGGAGGAAAAGCTTCAAGTGAAGCAAACGGAAAAGTTGGTGGTGAAATGACTAAAAGATTAGTTAGTCGTGGTAGAAATAAATAAATTTAAATAATAAAATGTTATAGATAAAATAGATAATAGATGATATTATCTATTTTTTTTGGTATAATTATTAATAATAGAGGTAAGATATGCAGGGTAGTTTAGATAAAGTTGAATTTAATATATTTGAAATTGAAAAAAATGATAATAAAGTAAAATATAATGTTAGAATTAAGGTACCAGAATCTTTTGGGTGGATAGAAAGAATGAAATTTATTACTGAAGCTAATGGTATTAGAAGTGCTTATCAGTTAAAACATGAGAAAAATGAAGATGGATTTGTTTATTTTAGTGGAGAAGTTTTTTTAAACACATGTGCAATATATAATTATTATTTTTCTTTTGAAGCTAATAAAAATTTTATGTATTTTAAAAAGGAAAATAAAACAGGTAATCAAAGTGTTTCTAATGTTGAAAAATGGAAATTGAGTGTTAATTTTGATGTTCCAAATTGGGCTAAAGGGAAAATAATGTATCATATATTTGTGGATAGATTTAATAGAGATGAAACAGTTAAATTAGAAAAACTTCCAAGACGAGATATACACAAATCTTGGAATGAAGAAATGACTATTGGGCCAAATAAAGAAGGTATTTGGAATGCTGATTTTTATGGTGGTAATTTAAAAGGAGTTATTAATAAACTTAAATATATTAAAGATTTAGGAGTATCTATTCTTTATTTAAGCCCAGTTGTTTCAAGTCAATCAAATCATAGATATGATGCCAGTGATTATGAAATAGTTGATCCTTATTTAGGTAATAACAATGATTTAAAAGAATTATGTGATAAGGCACATGAAATGGGAATAAAAGTCGTGCTAGATGCAGTTTTCAATCATACAGGCAATGATAGTAAATATTTTAATGAATATTCAAGCTTTCCTAATCTAGGTGCATACCAAAGTAAGGATTCTAAGTATTATCCTTTTTTTAGGAAGAGAGAATATGATGGTAAAGTCGAATTTGATTATTGGTGGGGAATGAAAAATCTTCCTGTATGTGATGGATATAGTAAAGAGTGGCAAAACTATATATATGGAGAAAATGGAGTAATTGATAAATGGTTTAGACTTGGAATAGATGGATTAAGACTTGATGTTGCTGATGAATTAACAGATGAATTTATTGAAGGAATTAGAACTGCTGTTAAAAGAAATAAAGAAGATGGATTTATAATAGGTGAAGTATGGAAGAATCCAATGAGAATGGGAAGAAGTTATATCTCATCTGGCAAAGGAATGGATTCTGTTATGAATTACTTACTTGTTGATGCACTTATTAGATACTATAAATATCAAGATGTAAATAAATTAAGAGAAGTATTAAATGAAATACAAGGAGAGTATCCAGAAGGAACTATAGAAAGTTTAATGAACTTTACATCTACGCATGATATATCAAGAGCTTTAAATATCTTTGGAAGTGATTCATTTCAAAAACATGGTGAGTGGGCGTGGAATACAATAACGGAAGATAGAACATGGCAGAAAAATTATAATTTATCTCCACTTGAATTAAAGAAAGGTAAAGAAATATATAAATCATATTTATTTAGTCTTACTTTTTTACCAGGCATATTATCTATTTTTTATGGTGATGAAATAGGACTTACTGGAATGGGAAATTTATATAATAGAAAAACATTTACTTGGGATAATATTGATTATGACTTATTAAATTATTTTAAAGAAATTGGTAAGATTAGGAATAAAGAAACTTTTCTTGAAGATGCTATGCTAAATATTATAGATATAAATGATAAACTATTTATGTTTGAAAGAAAAAATGATGTTGATGCTGCTTTAATAGTAGTTAATAGATCTAGCGATCAAGAAAAACTAATTGTACCAAAAAAATATGAAAATATTGAACCAATATATAGATTAAATAATTCTAATCAAAAAGAAATGGATTCATATGGTGGAGTAGTACTTAAGAAGGTTAGAAAATGAAAAAAAGACTTAAAATAGATAATTATATAGTGGATGTTTATTTTGAATATAATAATAAAGAAATTCCTTTAGTTATTTTAAATAGTTTTGAAGATGATGGAAGTCAAATATATGATTTAGTCAGTAATGAAAAGAATTTTATTCTTGTTAATATTTCCAATATAAATTGGAATGATGATTTATCATGCTGGTATATGGATAGTATATTCCCAAAAGATAAGCCGTTTGGTGGTAAAGCAGATAATTATCTTGATATAATTATAAATAGAGTAATACCTGCAGTTAGAGACGTTATCGATATCTTAGATATTAAAATATCATATTATGCAATTGCAGGATATTCTTTGGCAGGCCTTTTTGCACTTTATTCCATTTATAAAACAGATATTTTTGATAGAGTTATGTGTGCATCATCTTCTTTTTGGTTTAATAACTTTAAAGAATATGTTTTATCTTTTAAGCCTAATAAAATATCTAAAATATATTTTTCTTTAGGTGATAGAGAACATTTAACAAAAAATGTAATAATGAGTACTATTTTAGATAATACAATGGATATTTATAATTATTTTTCTAATTTAAATATTTTAACTGTATTTGAAAAAAATAAAGGTAATCATTTTCAAGATGTAAATTTACGTATTAGTAAAGGTATTAGTTCTATTCTAGACTAAATATACCTTGTATTTAAGTGATTAATTAATTATAATTATACTAGGTGATAATATGTTAAATGCATGGACATTAATGGTTATTTCGATAATCTTGATTGTCATATTTCCTGTTAATATGTTTTTTGCGACAAGACTTCATAAGATTAAAATAATAAAAGATATAAATAATAAATTTTTATCATGGATTATATCTTTTATTCCGTTATATATAACACTTCTATTATTATTGTGGAACTCTACAAATGCCTATATAATAGTGCTTCATTTCTTTTTTATGTTATTAATTGGAGAACTAATATATAAAATAGCTTGTATTATAAAGAAGAAAAAAGAATTAAAAAATGGGCATGAAATAACAATGCTTACTTGTTTTATATTTACAGTTTTATATTTAACTTGGGGATATTATCTTGCTCATCATGTTGTTCTAACTCATTATGATATAACTACTAATAAAGATTTGGGTATTGATAATTTTAGAGTTGTACAAGTTACTGATAGTCATGTAGGAGCGACAATGGATGGAGAAGACTTTTATTATTACATGATTGAAATTAATGAGATTAATCCTGATATAGTTGTTGTTACAGGAGACTTTGTAGATGATGATACAAGCCTTAAAGATATGATAAGAAGTTGTGAGGGACTTGGAGCTTTAAAGACAAAATATGGAGTTTATTTTATTTATGGAAATCATGATAAAGGATATTTTGATTATCGTGAATATGGTGATAAGGAATTAAGAGAAGAACTTATTAAAAATAATGTTATAATTTTAGAAGATGAAGGCGTAGATTTAGTTGGAAACATTTATTTATTAGGTAGGCAAGATGCTCAAGTAAGGACAAGAAAAAGTGTAGAAGAGTTGATGAATGATGTTGATATCAGTAAATATGTAATTGTTTTAGATCATGAACCAAATGATTACGATAATGAAGAAAAAGCAAATATGGATTTAGTTATTTCAGGACATACACATGGAGGACAAGTTTTTCCACTTCAAATAATTGATAAAATGTTTGGAGCAAATGATCAAATATATGGCTTTGAAAGAAGAGGAAATACTAGTTTTATAGTAAGTTCTGGAATAGGTGATTGGGCTGTTAAATTTAAGACATTTACTAAAGCTGAATATGTAGTAATAGATATTAGGAATAAATAAATTATGAAAGGAGATTTTATATGAAAAATACAAAAAAAGAAACAAAAAAAACAAAGAAAGATAGAAAGGAATTAATAACAATTATTCTAGCAATAATAATAATTATATTAGGACTGTCAATTGCTTATTCGGCACTTTCAACAACACTTAATATAAAATCTAATAAAATAAGTCATGCTTCTTTAACATGGGATGTTGCGTTTGAGACAGGTTATGTTAATGCAATTGTATCTGGTACTAGTAGTACAGGAATAAAATGTGGAACAGCTTCTGTTACTACAAGTACTGTTTCAGTTTCAGATACTGTACTTTATAAGCCGGATGATTCATGTTCTTATCCATTAATTATTAAGAACAATGGTTCACTAGATGCAATTTTATCAACTATCACTCCTATTACACCTACTTCAGTAAGTTGTACAACGAATGGAGCAGAAATGGTATGTGGTGATATAACTTATAAATTAACAACTGATGCGTCAGGGAATAATTTACTTAGAACAAATTCTATACTTGAAAAGATAAGTGGAACAGAGAGAGTTTACTTAGTTATTAAATACACTGGATTAGGAGGTAATACAACTTCAACACAATATTCTGGTGGATTTACATTAGTTTATAAACAAAAATAAAAGGATAATTGTGGGAGATGATAAAGTGAATAAACAATATTTAAAATATTTACTTATTGAACTTATTCTAATTATTTTTTCCTTTTTGCAATTTGCAATTTTAAAACAGTATAATGTTTATCTCTATATTCTTGAATTACTTGCAGTAGTAATAGTAATAAGATTTTTAAATCCATTTGATTTAAAAAATCATTTTAATAAAAAAGAAGCATTATTAGTAGTACTCATTGTATGTCTTGGATATTATGCCATTACTTATTTTCTAGGCTTCTTTATTGGTTTTATAAAATCATCATTTTCTAGATCTTTATTGGGAATTGTAAGAAATGTTTTCTTTTCAATATCTTTTATTGTTATTTTGGAATTGTTAAGAGAAGTATTAATAGAAAAAGTAAGATATTATAAATCCCTTGTTTTTTTAACTTGTGTAGTGTTAACTATATTAGAATTACTGTTCTCTATTTCAATTATGCATTTCGCATCAAGAAGAACAGCACTTGAAATACTAATGGCATTTATAATTCCATGCTTTGCTAGGAATATCTTCTTAACTTATTCAACTTTTTATTTTGGTAAAGACATTAGTATTGTTTATCATTTATTAATTGATACAATTAATTATGTAGTACCTGTTTTCCCTAATATAAGTGAATATTTGACTCAGGTATTATCTGTGTTGCATCCTTTGGTAATGATTTTTGTAACTTCAAATTTAGTTATATTTAAAAGGCATGAAAAAGAAGATTTTATTACTATGAAAAAGAAAAGAATAGCGAAAAATGTACTCTTTTCTATTACATTTATGTTTTTATTTCTTGTAGTTTATTTAGTTAGTGATATTGGTAGATTTACTATCCTTGCTGTTGGAAGTGGATCTATGGAAGGTTCAATTGACAAAGGTGATGTTGTATTTATAGATAAAAATGATAAAAAATATAAGGTTGGAGATGTTATTGTTTTTCAATATAGTGGAACTATAATTGTCCATAGGATTGTTGAAATAAAAGATATAAATGGGAAAATATATTTAACTAAGGGAGATGCTAATAACGCAGTTGATAATTGGGAATTAACAGATAATAACATAAAAGGAAAATGTAAGTTTGTCATAAAATATTTGGGAATTCCTACAGTTGCCTTAAGTGAATTTTTGTCCGAATAATAAAAAGAATAAGTAGGTAATTATTTACCTACTTTTAAACTATACCAATGGTATACATACATTTAAAAAAAGATATACTATAATTAAATCGAGGTGATAGAAGTGAATCAAGAAAAAGTTGGTAAATTTATCTACGAATTAAGAAAAGAAAAAAATATGACTCAACAAGATTTGGCAGATTTACTTTATATAACTGATAAAGCTGTCTCAAAATGGGAAAATGGTAGATGTTTGCCAGATGTTTATTTTCTAAAACAGTTATCAGATATTTTTAATGTTACAGAAAAAGAAATATTAAACGGGGAAAGAAATTTTAAATTAAAAGAAATAGATTTAGAGCATCATGAAAAAACTCTTGAAGTGAGAAATGTTTCAAAAAGTTTTGGGAAATCAAAAATACTTGATGATATTTCTTTTGATATGTATGAAGGAGATATAATTGGGTTAATTGGACCTAATGGAGCAGGGAAGACATCTCTTATTAAAACAATACTTTCTTTATATAAAAAAGATTCTGGAGTAGTTAAAATATGCAATTATGATATTGATGAAAATTTAGAAGAATCTTTACAGACAGTTGGATGTATAATTGAAAATCCTGATTTATATGAAAATATATCTGGTAGAAAGAATCTTCAAATAACAGAGATTCTTAGTAAAAATGACACAAAAGAATATACTGAATATTTAATAAAACTTGTTAAACTTGAAGATAGGATTAATGATAAAGTAAAAAAGTATTCTTTGGGGATGAAGCAAAGACTTGGAATATGCAATGCTCTTTTAAAAAGGCCTAGAATACTTATTTTGGATGAACCTACTAATGGACTTGATCCACAAGGTATAAAAGAAATTAGAGATATATTAAAAAGATTAAGTATAGAAAATAAAATAAGTATATTAATAAGTAGTCATATATTATCAGAAATAGAAAATATTTGTGATAGAGTTATCATAATAGATAATGGTAAAATCATTAATGATTTTGGGATAGAAGAAGTTAAATATAAAAATATTTCTTTAGAAGAAAAATATCTTCAAGATACTTTAAAGGGAAGTGATAATAGTGGAAATAATTAAACTAATTAGATGTGAATTTATAAAAAATTTTTCTATTAAAAAAAGTATTATTATTTTCATGATTATGCTATTATCAATTTTTGCTATTTTAAAAATAGATGATTTTTTCAATAATTATAAATATCGCTATAGTACTTATCTAGTTAACTATGATGAATATTCTTCTTTATATCAAGAAGCTAAAGATAATTATGAAAAGAAGAATACAATTGTTAATCAAATTGTTTTAAATACTTTTTCTGATATAAATGATAATATTATTTATTTTAAAGATAATGATAAATCTTATTATAATGATTTGTTTCAAGAATTAATAATAAGTTTAGAAGATAAAAATGTTTTTAAATATTTAATTGATAATTATAAGAATGAAGATATATTATTAGAACTTGATAATTATGATACTTCATATATTTATGGAAGTTATTCAAATGTTCTTTCTAATGTTATTTCGCGTTTAAAAATATCATATGAACTTGATTATGATGAGTTATTATCTAAATATCAAAATGTTACTTTTTATTTAGATTCAATTATAGATTCAGCAAAAAGTAATGAATATTATAAGTATGTTGATGTTAGTTGTTCGAAAGTATTAAGTAGCATAAAAGATTATGAAGAGTTATATGGATCTTTTAATAATTATTGTAATTATATAGTAAAAGAAAAAATAACTGATCAATATGATTACAGAGCAATAAATGCTTATCAAAGGAGATTTTTAGAACAAGAAATAATTATGTTAAGTAATATTAAAAATGATACAGAAGATTTTTCCGGAACAACTTTTTATATGGATAATGATTATTTGACAAAAAAATATATTAATAAGCAAATAGAGGTAGAAAAAAAGAATTTAAAAATAGTTGATTATGCTGTTAATAATAATATTAAACATGATATAAATATAATTAGCAATGAAGATCTTGGGACTATTGGTCTTTATAAAACTTCTAAAACTGTTATGAATAATGGACTTCATTTAGGAGTGTTATCATTAATTGTTGTAATTATTTTTAATGCTGGAATTGTTTCAAGAGAACATGATAAAGGTACTATTAAACTTTTATTAACAAAACCTGTTAAAAGATATAAGGTTTTATTATCTAAATTATTGTTTTTAATAATTGAATTATTATTAATATGGATACTTGGATCAGTTATAATATTTTTTATAGCAGGATTTAGCTATGGATTTGATGACTTATTTAGTTCTAAGTTAGTACTTTATCATGACACTGTAAAAGAAGTTATCTATATTTTCTGGTATTTTAAAGAACTATTCATTGGATTAATTCCAATAATTGCTTTTTTAACTTTAATGTTTTCTATATCGACTATTACTCTTTCTACAACTTTAGCAGAGAGCTTAACTCTTATTTTAGTAATTTTGTCTACTTTTTCATGGATGCTTATTGCTAAAGCTCGAGTAACATTCTTAAATTTTTTGAATTATAGTCCTTTTCCATGGATAGATTATCGTTTTGTGTCTATGGATAGTGAATTTTATTTAAAGGCAATTACAAGAACATGGTTAAATAGTAGTTATGGACTCATTATTTCTATTATAGTTAGTATTACTTTGTTTTTAATAACGGTTTTAGTTTATAATAAAAAAGATATCAAAAGTTAAATATTATAATTAGTAATAGCAAAGTAGTGAAAAAATCACTACTTTTTATATGCATTTATGATATAATCGTAGAAGATAAAATATTAAAAAATGTTATATTATGGTAAATAATATGATACAATTCTTATAGAATGGAAGGTAAGTGATATCATGAAGATAAAATTAAATTCTATAAAAATAATTATAACTGGATTTATATTTTTATTTCTAGGTTTATTTTTCATTGAATCAAAAACAAGTATACTTACAACAGCATTAAGAGGGAATGATCAAACATCAGAAATAAGAAAGGTGACAATTACTTCAAGTGACTATCCAAGTGAAGGATCTTGGAGTATAGATAAAAGTGCCGAGTGGATAGGGATAAATAGAGCAAAAGTTACGTTTGACGTATCCACAAAGTTAAAAACAAAAAATAGAAATTACAAAGATATTATTTTAATCATGGACATATCAGGTTCTATGAAAGGAGGAAAGTTAGAGAAAGCTAAGACAGATGCAATAGAATTATCTAATTATCTATTAAGCGACTCATATAATAGAATTGCATTAATTAGTTTTGACTCAACATCAACGGTGGTATCAGGTTTTACTAATAATTTAATTACAATAACAGATGCAATAAATAATCTTACTGATACAGGTAATACCAATTATAATGCAGGACTATTAAACGTATTTGAAGTTATGGAAAATTATCAAAAAGAAACGAGTAGAGATTTAGTAACATTATTTCTAACAGATGGATATCCAAATGAAGACACCCCGAATCAAAAAGGGACATATATAGCCTTAAAAGATAAATACCCATATATGACAATAAATGGAATACAGTATGAAATGGGAACAGATATCATACAAGATATAGTAGATATAACAGATAATCAATGGGTAGCAAGTAAAGATACTTTAAATAATGTATTATTTGAAGCATCACTTGATCCTTTAACATATGAATCATTTATACTTGAAGACTATATAGATAGTAATTACTACATTCTAGATAATGTTAATGACATAAAAGTATCAATAGGAAGTGTATCTTTAGATAACACAGGAAGTAATCAAAAAGTAATATGGACAATTGAGGACTTATTAACAACAGGAGCAAATGCTCAAATGACAATAGACTTGTCACTAAAAAGTACTTATCACGAAACAGAAGGATTATATCCAACAAATGAGAGTGAAACAATAAAGACTAAACTACCTGATAGTGAAGAAATAACTACAAATAGTGATAAAACACCATCTTTAAAGAACGCTTATAAAGTAATATATGACTCAAACTTACCGAGTGAAGGATGTACTCTTCCAACGTATACAGAAGAGACTCATTTCATATATCAAACAGTAGAGAAAAAAGACGAAGAACTAATATGTTCTGGATACCTATTTAAAGGATGGGAGATAGCAGAAGTAGATGACCTAGACATCACCCACTTAAATAGTGATTATTTTATAATGCCAGAGCATAATGTCACAATAAGAGCTATATGGTCAACACTAGGAATCTCTAAAACAATGGATGGAACTGTACATGAGAGAGCAACATTATATAAAGTATTAGCAGATGCAGCAAAAGTTGGAATATATGCTAAAGAATATACTGGAGCTCATCAAGACTCAATCTCAGGAAGTGGAGGCCAAAAGATATACTATTGGTATGGATCAAGTGACGAAAATGCAACTGCAATACTCGATAAAAATAATGTAATTTTTGCAAATCATTGTTGGCAGATGATAAGAACAACAGACACTGGTGGTGTAAAACTAATCTATAATGGAGAACCTGAAAATAATCAGTGTCTATCTACACGTGGATCACATGTAGGTTATGACTCTAGTACTTCAACAAACTTAGCATCTAACTATTGGTATGGGACAGATTATACATATGATAGTACAGCGAAAACATTTAAAGTTAGTGGTACAACAGAACAAACAACATGGAACTCTACAACAGGACCATTGTTAATTGGTAAGTATACATGTAAGAAAACAACAGAAACAGCGACATGTTCAACTTTATATTTAGTAGAATCATACTATAATACAACAAGTGCTTATGTAATACCATTAATCGCTTATTCTCGTTATTCACAGATTGGAAAATTACCGTTTAATGCAAGTTCTAATTCGCCAGCTTATGTTGGATACATGTATGGAGATGTATATGCATATAGCACAATATCTCCTATTACAAGTCAAAGTTTTATAACAACACAAACTATTTTATCATCAACTTCATTAGAAACATCTTATTGGTATGCTGATAATGTTGATTATGGAACTTTGACATCAAATAGATATTCATTAGTAGACCCATATCAAGTAACTGCAACTACAGATTATCCTAGATTAGTAGAAAAATATACTTTTATAAATGAAACTCAAACTTATACGGATAGTTCTGTATACTATATAGCAGGTGTAAATAACACAACAATGTATTACAAACAGTTACAAAGTGGGAACTTATTGTCAGCATATGAACCAATAGTTTTTGGAGACTCAATTACAGATAATGGAGATGGAACTTATACAATTAACAATTCAACATCTGTAACATTAAGAGATTGGTATACAAATTATGCAAATTACAAAAATAAATATACATGTAATGATAACAGTACAACTTGTGCTAGTCCAAGATATATTACTGCTACAACTTCTACAAATTATAGTTATTTAAATGCAAGTGAAAAGATATTAATAGCTAAGGGAAGAAATGGTCTAAATTTAACAGATACACTTATAGTTAGAAAAGATGAATTAGTAATTAATTCAAGCAACTATGGTGATTATAAATATACATGTAATGATACGGGTAGCACATGTACGGAAAGCACACTAAGAATGATAAATGGATTTTACACAACTGGATATAACTATGTTTCAAATCACTACTTTGGTAGTAGTGTAACATGGGATGGAACAAATTATACATTAGTGGATCCAATAGAACTTGAAAATTATAATAATATGACAAACTTATCAACACATCATTACATGTGTGTAGATAATGGCTTAAAAACATGTTCAACAGTAGCATATGTTTATTACTATACATCAGGGACTATGTATTATATAACATTAAAAGATGGAGTAACAACTGTTACAAAAGCAATGGAAGATATGTTTACTAAAAATACAACAAATTCCACAATTAAAAATGGAATAGATGCCTGGTATAAGCATTATATGCTTCCATATGATGAATATTTGGAAGATACAATATTTTGTAATGATAGAAGTGTGGTCAATGCATCTATAAATGGATGGAATCCAAATGGAGGAAGTCTTTCAACCATTATGTATTTTAAAGAATATAGTAGTATGACAGATTTAAGTTGTACAAATGAGACAGACAAGTTTAGTGTAAGTAATAATAATGCAAAATTAACATATAAAGTAGGATTAATGAGCAATTCAGAGATGAATTTGCTTGCCAATTCAAATATACGAAAAACAGGGCAGAATTATTGGCTTGCGTCACCTTACAGCTTCAACGGCTACGATGCTGTCGTGAGTTACGTTAAAACTTCAGGTGTCTTGGACAAATACTATGTTAATCGTACGCTCCTTGCTCGTCCTATAGTTTCACTAGTTCCTCTTACAGAGTACGTAGATGGTGATGGAAGTATGGCTCGACCATTTATAGTAAATTGATATGATTTAGTAAATACTGAATGTGAGAATTAGGTAACAAAACCATGATAGACATCCAAAAGAGAAAAATATAAATGATATTTTTTCTATTAATATTATATAAGAATCTTTATACAAAGAAATAGAGATTCTTTTTTTATTCTTTTTGTTGTAAATATTTTTTATTCATATTATAATAATATTAGAATAAAAGATAAGGTAGTGATAATATGTTTTTAAGATTAAGAAAAAATAGTTTATTATTTACTTTAGTAGTTACTGCACTAGCGTTTTTCTTTATTGGTACAAATGCTTATGCAATGGATATTAAAGTTGATAAAATCGAAATTAAGGAGAAAAGTGACACAATTGACGTAGAAACACCGGTTATTAATGATGGAAAGATTGTTTCTGATATCACTTTTAATAAAGTTGATGATTTTGTTATATATACACTTACACTTAAAAATAATGATTCTAAAAAATATACCATTAAATCTATAATGGATACAAATGAAAATGATTATATTGATATTGAATATGATGTTGATGGTGTTAAAGAAGATATAGAAATAGATGCTAATTCTAGCGTTAAAATGGATATTAAAATTACTTATAAAAAAGAACTTATTAATGTAGAAAGTTTGTCTTTTAAAGATGTTTCTATAAAAGTTAATATGGAAAAAGAAGATGGATCGGTTAGTGAATTAGTTATTAATCCAGGAACTCAAGATAATATAATTCATTATGTTGTTGTATTTCTAATATCTTCACTTGCTATTGTTTTAATAATTTTAAAGAAAAAAATAGGAAAAATAAAGATTGGGAATTATTTATTAGTACTAGCATTAGTTATTTTACCTTTTTCTGCTCTTGCGAATGAATTATTCGAGTTAAAGTTTAAATTTTCAAATATTACAATAATCGGTGAGATGGAAGAATATGAAGTTGTTTTGAAAACAGAAAATGGTGAAGAAACAGTAGTAAAAAAATATAATGAAAAACTTGATGATGTCGAAATCCCTGTTAAAGATGGATATACATTTGAAGGTTGGTATGATGAGAATGGTATTAAGGTTGAACTAAATGAAGCTGTAAAAGGTGATATGGTTCTTGAAGCAAGACTTACAAAAGATATATACAAGATTGAATATAAACTAAATGATGGAGTTGTAACTTCAAATCCAAGTGAATATACTATTGATGATGAATTTACATTAAATAATCCTTCAAAAGAAGGATATACATTTGATGGATGGAAAGATGAAAATGGTGTTGTAAGTACTAATGTAAATATTACAAAAGGTACAACTGGTAATAAAAAGTTTGAAGCTATATTTACTCCAATTGAATATACAATTACTTATGATTTAGATGGAGGAGTAGTAAGTAATAATAGTAATTCTTATACAGTAGAAGATGAACTAGTTTTAAATAATCCAACAAAGACTGGGTATACTTTTGTAGGCTGGCTTGAAAATGATAGTACTACACCTGTTAAAAATGTAACTATTGTTAAAGGAACAACAGGAAATAAAACATATAAAGCTATTTATAATATTATTAAATACCAAATTTCATATGAATTAAATGGTGGAGAAGCAACTTCTAATCCAAGTGAGTATACAGTAGAAGATGAAGTAGTACTAATTAAACCTTTAAAAGTTGGCTATACATTTATAGGATGGCAAGATGGTAGCAGTACAACTTTAATTGAAGATATTACAATTTCAAAAGGAACAACTGGAAATAAAGCGTATGAAGCAGTATTTACTCCAAACACAAATACTCCTTATAAAGTATTACATAAATTATTGGATACAGAAGGAGAAGAATATGAATTATTCGAAACTGATGAGTTAGTTGGAACTACGGATACAACAGTTTCGCCAGAAGTAAAAACATATACTGGATTTACATCTCCAGAAGCAAAAAATGTATTAATTAAAGGCGATGGAAGTAGTGAGTTAGAATATCTATATGATAGAGAAAAGCGTAATTTAACTCTTACAAATGATAGATATATTGAGACAGTTACTCCAGCAGGAGAATATTACTATGATAAAGAAATAACTTTAAAAGCTAAGCCAAGAATGGATTATGTTTTTAAAAATTGGACTGATGGAAGTACAAATGAAGAAATAACATTTAATCTTAAAGAAGATGTTACAATTGGACCAGTTTATGAACCAATTAGTAGTGTAGTTAGATACACAGTAAGTGATGAATTAGAAATGACTACATTTAAGAAAGTTTCTATTACATATACTTTGACTAATATTGCTCTTTCTGATGTTGTAAATCAATATTCTTTAGATGATGGCGCTTCATGGAATACTTATAATGGAGAGTTCATAGTAAGAGATAATATGACTCTTAAAGCTAGAACTATAATAAAGAATAGTAATAATTATGTTATAGGAACTGCAGATAGAATTATTAATAATATTATTGATACAGAATCAATTCTTGATGAAGGAATGGAAATAAATTCTAGGATGATTACACTTGCAGGTACAAGTGATGATGTTAAAAAAGTTTTATTTGCATCTAAAGAACAATATCTAGAAGTTAGTGATAGCTTTGGCGAAGATAATATAGTTTCTATTGAAGGATCAGCTACTAAAGCTTATATGTGGTTTGATGATGGGGTTATATATTACTATGCTCCAACTAATAGAATTAAAATGAATGAAAATAGTAGTAGAATGTTTTCTGGTTTCTATAATTTGGAAGAAATATCATTAGAAGGTTTTGATACAACTAATGTTACTAACATGAAAGAAATGTTCTATGGACTTGAAAAATTAACGACAATTTATGTTGAAAATAAGTTTATAACTACAAATGTTACTAATTCAAATGATATGTTTACAGATGATACGTTGCTTGTTGGTGGAAATGGTACAGTTTATAGTGATGAACATATTGATTTAGAGTATGCTAGAGTTGATAAAGAAGGACAAGCTGGATATTTTACTTTAAAATAAAGTGAAAAGTGTTTTCAAAACACTTTTTTTTTGGTAAAATATTGATATTGAAAAGAGGGATATTATGAAAATTATGTCAATTAATGCTGGAAGTAGTTCTTTAAAATTCTCTTTATTTGATATGAGTAATGAAGAAGTTCTTATTTCTGGAGTTTTCGAGCGCATTGGTATCGAAGGTGGTACTTATACATTAAAATATAAGGGAGAAAAAATTAAAGTAGAGCAAGAATTAGATAGTCATGAAACAGCTGTTAAAATATTACTTGAAAAATTAATAGATTTAAAAGTGATTTCTAATCTTGAAGAAATAGAAGGTGTAGGACATAGAATAGTTCATGGTGGGGATAAGTATACTGAATCTGTTATGGTTACTGATGAAGTAGTTGATGATATTATTAGATTTAGTGATTATGCACCGCTTCATAATCCTGCTCATGCTATTTGTATAAAAGCTTTTAGAAGTGTTCTACCTAAGACTCCAATGGTAGTAGTTTTTGATACCGCATATCATCAAACAATAGAAAAAGCAAGATTTTTATATCCAGTTCCTTATTCATGGTATGAAGATTATCATATTAGAAAATATGGAGCTCATGGAACAAGTCATAGATACATTGCAGAAACATTAAAAAAAGAATTAGGAGAGGAAAATCTAGATATTATTTCATGTCACTTGGGAAATGGTGGAAGTATTACTGCTATCAAAGATGAAAAATGTGTTGATACATCTATGGGATTTACACCTCATGCTGGAATTATGATGGGTACAAGAAGTGGTGATATTGATGTTTCAATAGTTCCTTATATAATGGAAAAAGAAGGAAAAAGTGCTAGTGAAATCATGAATGATTTAAATAAAAAATCAGGATTTTTGGGTGTTTCTGGAGTAAGTAGTGATTCTCGTGATATAGAAGATGGCATAAAAGAAGGTAATGAAAGATGCATTCTTGCAGAAGAGATGTATGTTAATTCGATTGTTAAATATATATCACAATACTATGTTTTATTAGGACATGTTGATGCAATAGCATTTACTGCAGGTATTGGAGAAAATAGTCCTGAAACAAGAAGACTTGTAATAGAAAAACTTGCTCCTCTTGGAATTAAAATTGATTTAGAAGCTAATAACGTAAGAGGAAAATTTACAAAGATAAGTACGGAAGATTCATCTGTTGCAGTATATGTAGTACCAACTAATGAAGAATTAATGATTGCAAGGGATACTTTAAATATAATAAATAGATAGGAAATAATAATGCTTAAGAGTATTTACGAAGAAATAAAAAAATATGATAATATTGTAATAGCAAGACATATTGGTGTAGATCCTGATGCTTTAGGTAGCCAATTTGCGCTAAAAACTGCAATTCTTTATAATTTTCCTAATAAAAAGGTTTATGCTGTAGGTAGTAAAAGTGCACGATATAATTATTTTCCTAAACTAGATAAATATGAAAGAATAGATAATAGTGATACTTTGCTTATAGTTGTTGATACGCCTGATAAAAAAAGAGTTGATATTAGTAATTTTGACACATTTCCTAATGTATGTAAAATTGATCATCATCCATTTATTGATAAGTTTGGAAGTCTTGAATATATTGATATTAATTCATCAAGTGCTTCAGAATTAGTTCTTAGATTTTTTAAAGAAAATAATATTGATTTCCTTAAGGATACTGCTGAGTACTTATATTATGGAATAGTATCAGATACAAATAGATTTTTATTTAATACGACAAGTGAAACATTTAGGATAGTTTCAGATTTAGTTTTTCGATATCATATTGATATTGAAAAACTTTATAAAAATCTTTATGCTAGACCATTTAGTGAAGTAAGATTTCAAGGATATATTTCTGAAAATATGAAACTCACTGAAAATGGATTTGCTTATATCATTATTTCAAATGATGTATTACTAAAATACGGAGTAGATTCATCAAGTGCTGGTAATATGGTTAATAATTATAATAATATAGATGAAGTTTTAGCTTGGGCTACTATTTCTGAAGATGTAAAAAACAATCAATATAAATTTAATATAAGATCACGTGGGCCTATTATTAATAATGTTGCAGAACGCTACAATGGTGGTGGACATGCTATGGCAAGTGGTGCAAGAGTTAACACTATGGATGAAGTAGAACTACTTATTAATGATTTAGATAATGTTTGTAGGATTTATAGAGAGGAAGAATAAATATGAAGGTTGATAATGTAAACTTATTTATAAGCGCAGTTAGAAGAAGTCAATATCCAAATGATAATTTGCCAGAGTTTATAATGCTTGGAAGAAGCAATGTTGGTAAGAGTAGTTTTATGAACACACTTGTTAATAGAAAAAATCTTGCTAGGATATCTTCTAAACCTGGTAAAACTAGCACAATTAACTTTTTCAATGTTGAAAATAATTTTTATCTTGTTGATGTACCTGGATATGGATATGCTGATACGTCAAAAGAAGAAATTAGAAAATTTGGTTTAATGGTAGAAGAATACTTAGAAAAAAGGAAAGAGTTAAAGCGAGTTTTTCTTCTTATAGATTTTAGACATAAACCTACTAATGATGACAAAATAATGTATGATTTCCTTAAATATTATCAAATTCCTGTAACTGTTGTTGCTACTAAAGTTGACAAAGTTAGTTCTAGGGAAAAAGATAAAAATATTAAAGAGATAAAAGATACACTTGATATAGTTGTTGGGGATAACCTTGTATTATTTTCGAGTGTTACAAAAATCGGCAGAGAAGAAGTATTAAAAATAATTGAGGACATAATAACTAAATAAGAGAGCTAAAAATGGTTCTCTTTTTGTGTAAAATAATACTTTCTTTAATAATAAAATATTGAAAATAACATATTTCATGGGTATAATTAAAGTATAAAATAGAAAGGAATTAATTATGGAAGAAAAAAAGAAGAATAATAGTAGAGATACAGTTTTAGTATCATTATTAGTAGTTGTAGCAATTATGACATTTTTAGGTGGTTATGCAATATCTGGTGAACTTTCTGAAAGATCATTTAGAGCAAGTAATACGAATAATACAAAAGATGAAGTTATTTCAGTACCAGATGATATTGTAAGAGGATTACCTGTGCCTACAATTGATACATTAGGATTTAAAGAGGGTGATGTTGTATCAATAGAAGATGAAAAATATGAAGTGAATTTTGGAAGATATGTAGCTAGTTCATCATCATACTATGATATTAAATATGGTGATAAAACCAGTATAATTAAACTAGTTAGACATGATTCTAATGGCGAATTTGAAGAATTTTTGATTGATTTTAGTTACGATGTGGTTGATGTTTTTGTTTCTAGTTTTGGAAACACTAACAAATATGATACGATTTTCTTTTTATTAGATGATGGAAGTGTAGAATACATTTTAATGAGAGATGCAATTGCTAATAATGATTTTACTTCTTATGGAACTTTACCAAATATCTCAAACATAGCAAAATTTTATAACGGGAATGTTTGTGATAGCGAAGGAAATAATTGTATAAAAACTGTTTTTGTTCAGAGTACAGATAGATCTATTTATAACTTGTATGATTTAATAGTTAAATAAAAGAAGAAATGTTTGTGGCAACAAATCATTTAAGAGGAGCTAGAAAAAATTAAATAACTCCTTTTTTTATGTTTCTTTTTTTTATTTAACATATTATATCATGGATAGATGGGTGATAAATTGAATTTTAAAATACTTGATGATAATACATTTATAGTTAAAATTAATACTTCTTATATGATTTTTGATAATGATAATTTGTATGACCAATTAAAAAAAATATTAATTGATCTTAGAAAAAGATATTATTGTGATATTTATGGATTTTATGATGTTGATATATATTATTCTTATAATTTTTTAACTATTTTGAAGTTTTATAAAAAGGATGATGATTTTTATCATAATACTATTGATTTAAAAATTAATAGGCATAGCAAGGAATTGAAACTTTACTTTTATGATTATGATATACTTGATATAGACAAATGCTTATTTGAGGATGGATACCTCAAAGGTAGTATAATTAATAAAAATGATGTAATAAAATTGTGTGAATTTTATTCGTTAAGTGATAATTTACAATAATAAGTTTTTATGCTATAACCCGAGTTTTGTACTTTATTTCATAAAAAATCATCGATTTAACCAATAATTATAAGGCTTTACGATGATTTTTGTTTTGTATAATCATATAGTCATATGATTTATCAATTTTCTTAGTTCTTTTATTTCATTTAAT